>NZ_CP152040.1:0-115000 GCF_038630755.1 Lysinibacillus sp. FSL K6-1151 | reverse complement strand
GAGCGATGGCCCTTCCATGCGGAACCACCGGATCACTAAGCCCGTCTTTCGACCCTGCTCGACTTGTAGGTCTCGCAGTCAAGCTCCCTTGTGCCTTTACACTCTACGAATGATTTCCAACCATTCTGAGGGAACCTTTGGGCGCCTCCGTTACCTTTTAGGAGGCGACCGCCCCAGTCAAACTGTCCGCCTGACACTGTCTCCTGCCCCGCTAAGGGGCATGGGTTAGAATTTCAATACAACCAGGGTAGTATCCCACCGACGCCTCCTTCGAAGCTGGCGCTCCGAGATCTCTGGCTCCTACCTATCCTGTACAAGTTGTACCAAAATTCAATATCAGGCTACAGTAAAGCTCCACGGGGTCTTTCCGTCCTGTCGCGGGTAACCTGCATCTTCACAGGTACTATAATTTCACCGAGTCTCTCGTTGAGACAGTGCCCAGATCGTTACGCCTTTCGTGCGGGTCGGAACTTACCCGACAAGGAATTTCGCTACCTTAGGACCGTTATAGTTACGGCCGCCGTTTACTGGGGCTTCAATTCGCAGCTTCGCTTGCGCTAACCACTCCTCTTAACCTTCCAGCACCGGGCAGGCGTCAGCCCCTATACGTCACCTTACGGTTTTGCAGAGACCTGTGTTTTTGCTAAACAGTCGCCTGGGCCTATTCACTGCGGCTCTCATGCGCTTGCACGCTCAAGAGCACCCCTTCTCCCGAAGTTACGGGGTCATTTTGCCGAGTTCCTTAACGAGAGTTCTCTCGCACACCTTAGGATTCTCTCCTCGACTACCTGTGTCGGTTTGCGGTACGGGCACCTCTCACCTCGATAGAGGCTTTTCTTGGCAGTGTGAAATCAGGAACTTCGTCCATACGGACTCGCCATCACAGCTCAACGTTACAGTGTGCGGATTTGCCTACACACACGCCTTACTGCTTGGACGCGCATAACCAACAGCGCGCTTACCCTATCCTACTGCGTCCCCCCATTTCTCAAACGGTGAGGAGGTGGTACAGGAATATCAACCTGTTGTCCATCGCCTACGCCTATCGGCCTCGGCTTAGGTCCCGACTAACCCTGAGCGGACGAGCCTTCCTCAGGAAACCTTAGTCATACGGTGGACGGGATTCTCACCCGTCTTTCGCTACTCATACCGGCATTCTCACTTCTAAGCGCTCCACCAGTCCTTCCGGTCTGACTTCAACGCACTTAGAACGCTCTCCTACCACTGACATCGTAGATGTCAATCCACAGCTTCGGTGAATCGTTTAGCCCCGATACATTTTCGGCGCAGCGTCACTCGACCAGTGAGCTATTACGCACTCTTTAAATGATGGCTGCTTCTAAGCCAACATCCTGGTTGTCTGTGCAACGCCACATCCTTTTCCACTTAACGATTACTTTGGGACCTTAGCTGGTGGTCTGGGCTGTTTCCCTTTTGACTACGGATCTTATCACTCGCAGTCTGACTCCCGTGTATAAATATCTGGCATTCGGAGTTTGTCTGAATTCGGTAAACCGGGATGGCCCCCTAGTCCAAACAGTGCTCTACCTCCAGTATTCTCATCACGAGGCTAGCCCTAAAGCTATTTCGGAGAGAACCAGCTATCTCCAAGTTCGATTGGAATTTCTCCGCTACCCACACCTCATCCCCGCACTTTTCAACGTGCGTGGGTTCGGGCCTCCAGTAAGTGTTACCTTACCTTCACCCTGGACATGGGTAGATCACCTGGTTTCGGGTCTACGACCACGTACTATTTCGCCCTATTCAGACTCGCTTTCGCTGCGGCTCCGCCTTCTAAAGCTTAACCTCGCACGTAATCGTAACTCGCCGGTTCATTCTACAAAAGGCACGCTATCACCCATTAACGGGCTCTAACTACTTGTAGGCACACGGTTTCAGGATCTCTTTCACTCCCCTTCCGGGGTGCTTTTCACCTTTCCCTCACGGTACTGGTTCACTATCGGTCACTAGGTAGTATTTAGCCTTGGGAGATGGTCCTCCCGGATTCCGACGGAATTTCACGTGTTCCGCCGTACTCAGGATCCACTCAGGAGAGAACGAACTTTCGACTACAGGGCTTTTACCTGCTCTGGCGGACCTTTCCAAGTCGCTTCATCTAACTCGCTCTTTTGTAACTCCGTATTGAGTGTCCTACAACCCCAAGAGGCAAGCCTCTTGGTTTGGGCTCTTCCCGTTTCGCTCGCCGCTACTCAGGGAATCGATTTTTCTTTCTCTTCCTCCAGGTACTTAGATGTTTCAGTTCCCTGGGTCTGCCTTCAAGACGCTATGTATTCACGTCAAGATACTACGCGATTAAACGTAGTGGGTTCCCCCATTCGGAAATCTCCGGATCAAAGCTCACTTACAGCTCCCCGAAGCATATCGGTGTTAGTGCCGTCCTTCTTCGGCTCCTAGTGCCAAGGCATTCGCCGTGCGCCCTTAATAACTTAACCTAACGGCTTTCAATACACATCACATTTCGTTGTCAGCTTCACTCGTTCAATCAGTCACGTACTCAAGTACGTTCCTTCATTCACTCGATTGCTTCCTAGAACTGCTCGTGTCTTGAAACCCTCTTAATTTTATTAAGCCTATAAAAAACTTAAAAAATAAATGTGTTTGTTACAATTTCAATGTCGTTTTATCCAGTTTTCAAAGAACAAGTTTTGAAGCTGTTCATTCAAGAAGAATAAACCTTCAAAACTGAACGCAAAACGTAATCTTACAAACCCTAGGTTTGTATTCCGAAATAATCCTTAGAAAGGAGGTGATCCAGCCGCACCTTCCGATACGGCTACCTTGTTACGACTTCACCCCAATCATCTATCCCACCTTCGGCGGCTGGCTCCAAAAGGTTACCTCACCGACTTCGGGTGTTACAAACTCTCGTGGTGTGACGGGCGGTGTGTACAAGGCCCGGGAACGTATTCACCGCGGCATGCTGATCCGCGATTACTAGCGATTCCGGCTTCATGTAGGCGAGTTGCAGCCTACAATCCGAACTGAGAACGACTTTATCGGATTAGCTCCCTCTCGCGAGTTGGCAACCGTTTGTATCGTCCATTGTAGCACGTGTGTAGCCCAGGTCATAAGGGGCATGATGATTTGACGTCATCCCCACCTTCCTCCGGTTTGTCACCGGCAGTCACCTTAGAGTGCCCAACTAAATGATGGCAACTAAGATCAAGGGTTGCGCTCGTTGCGGGACTTAACCCAACATCTCACGACACGAGCTGACGACAACCATGCACCACCTGTCACCGTTGCCCCCGAAGGGGAAACTATATCTCTACAGTGGTCAACGGGATGTCAAGACCTGGTAAGGTTCTTCGCGTTGCTTCGAATTAAACCACATGCTCCACCGCTTGTGCGGGCCCCCGTCAATTCCTTTGAGTTTCAGTCTTGCGACCGTACTCCCCAGGCGGAGTGCTTAATGCGTTAGCTGCAGCACTAAGGGGCGGAAACCCCCTAACACTTAGCACTCATCGTTTACGGCGTGGACTACCAGGGTATCTAATCCTGTTTGCTCCCCACGCTTTCGCGCCTCAGTGTCAGTTACAGACCAGATAGTCGCCTTCGCCACTGGTGTTCCTCCAAATCTCTACGCATTTCACCGCTACACTTGGAATTCCACTATCCTCTTCTGCACTCAAGTCTCCCAGTTTCCAATGACCCTCCACGGTTGAGCCGTGGGCTTTCACATCAGACTTAAGAAACCACCTGCGCGCGCTTTACGCCCAATAATTCCGGACAACGCTTGCCACCTACGTATTACCGCGGCTGCTGGCACGTAGTTAGCCGTGGCTTTCTAATAAGGTACCGTCAAGGTACAGCCAGTTACTACTGTACTTGTTCTTCCCTTACAACAGAGTTTTACGAACCGAAATCCTTCTTCACTCACGCGGCGTTGCTCCATCAGGCTTTCGCCCATTGTGGAAGATTCCCTACTGCTGCCTCCCGTAGGAGTCTGGGCCGTGTCTCAGTCCCAGTGTGGCCGATCACCCTCTCAGGTCGGCTACGCATCGTCGCCTTGGTGAGCCGTTACCTCACCAACTAGCTAATGCGCCGCGGGCCCATCCTATAGCGACAGCCGAAACCGTCTTTCAGTATTTCACCATGAGGTGAAACAGATTATTCGGTATTAGCCCCGGTTTCCCGGAGTTATCCCAAACTATAAGGTAGGTTGCCCACGTGTTACTCACCCGTCCGCCGCTAACGTCAAAGGAGCAAGCTCCTTCTCTGTTCGCTCGACTTGCATGTATTAGGCACGCCGCCAGCGTTCGTCCTGAGCCAGGATCAAACTCTCCATAAAAGAAATTTGAATAGCTCAAATTGTTTTGCTGGCATCAATTTTGATGTCCAAAATTTTGTTTTGTTCACTAACCGAAGTTAGTTACTGAAAACTTTATTGATTACGTTTTGCTTGTTCAGTTTTCAAGGTTCATTTCGTCAACCATCTTTCGACAGCAACTTTTATATTATAACAACATCATTTCTAGTTGTCAACATCTTTTTTCAAGAAAACTTTCATTCCCAGGAGAGACAACTTTTAAATCTTATCATAACCACTTTACCAAGTCAACATCTTTTTATTCAAATTGTTTTTGAAGTTTGATGTTAGTTCTTACGTCGTCTTAACGACAAGTAATAATTTATCACGTTATGATAGACTTGGCAAGTGTTTTTTTAATAAAATCTATTGAATTAAAAAAACACAAATTTATAAGCATTTTTGTGCATTTACGAGAATACCAAATTGAGATATTCTCTTTGCTTACTTAATTATTTGTTTTACTATACATCTCTTTCTTTTAAATCTCAATGTTTTAAAATAAAAATACTTATTTATTCTCAAGATACCATTTGTTTAGGAAAGGAAATCTCAGTGGTATTTGTTTGTAAACATTACTCCTTCAGATTTATAAATCAAAGTCTTGTAAATTGTAATCAACATAGCAATATAATTTCATGCTATAACGCTACTATGAATAAATCCCGTTGCCTTCTGGATAGTTTGAATCTAAGCAACCTTTCGCACAAACCTACTTTTATTTTTATAACCGCCATAACAACATTTCCTATATAAGTCACTATAAAGCTCTATTTAGTTTTTCATTTCCTAACAAATAAGCAGGCGCTAAAGTGCTTCTACTGCACTTTAGCGCCTGCTTACTGCTATTTATGTCCCTATTTAAGGTCATCCGCTTGAGGATCCACAATATTTAAGCACCATAAGAAATTGTCCCACGCAGAATACCAGCCACTGAAAACTTCAGAAGAATCATCCCAACGAACGTCGAATTTCTTGTGGCCATCTATTTCTACTAAATATAAAGTAAGGTTCTCATCTTTTTTAGCAACCACTAATTTCATACCATTCTCAAGTTCTTCTTCAGTAAATGGCACATCAGAAACCGAACGTAGTTGTGCCTGTTCAAATACTTGTTTGTTAATAATTTTGTAATTCATTATAAGCCCCCAATAAAAATACTTCTTTTTATACTTTTTGAATTTGAAAAACATAGAACTATAAAAGTATAACCTAAATTTAATCCTCGTTTAAACAACTTAATTTTTTTATAGCTTAAAAAGAGGAGAACTCACCTATATTGTGAATTCTCCTCTTCATTCATTACTATTCTTTTATTGCTTCACGAAAAGACTTCATTACAATTTAACTATTTTGTAATATGACGCATTGTTGGGAATAATAATACATCACGAATTGATGGTGAATTTGTAAGAAGCATGATTAAACGGTCAATACCAATACCTAGTCCACCTGTTGGAGGCATACCGTATTCCAACGCTTCAATGAAATCGTTGTCCATTTCATGTGCTTCATCGTTACCAGCTGCTTTTTCTGCTAATTGCGCTTCAAAGCGTTGGCGTTGGTCGATTGGATCATTTAATTCTGTGAAGGCATTTGCATGCTCACGACGAACAATAAATAGCTCAAAACGATCTGTGAAACGCTCGTCCTCTGGATTCTTCTTCGCAAGAGGTGAAATTTCTACTGGATGACCATATACAAATGTTGGCTGCACAAGAGTCTCTTCTACTTTTTGTTCAAAGAATTCATTAATGATATGACCTACTTCATGAACATCTTTCACTTCTACTCCGTGCTTTTTTGCAAGTGCTTGCGCTTGTTCTTTTGTCATTGGCTGCCAGAAGTCTACACCTGTTGCCTCTTTTACAGCGTCTACCATGTGTACTCGTTTCCAACCTACTGCAAGGTTGATTTCATCTTCTCCATATTGAACTGTCGTTGTACCAAGAACTTCTTGCGCAACATGTGCAATAAGGTTTTCAGTTAGTGACATGATATCTTGATAATCAGCATATGCTTCATATAGCTCAATCATTGTAAATTCAGGGTTATGACGTGTAGAGATTCCTTCGTTACGGAATACACGACCGATTTCATAAACTTTCTCTAAACCACCAACTATTAAACGTTTTAAATGCAATTCGATTGCGATTCGCATATATAGTTCCATATCTAGTGCATTGTGGTGCGTAATAAATGGACGAGCAGCTGCACCACCAGCAATCGTATGAAGCATTGGTGTTTCTACTTCTAAATATCCAGAGTTATCTAGATAATTACGGATTGCACGGATGATTTTAGAACGAGTTATAAATGTTTTTTTACTATCTTCATTTGTCATTAAATCTAAGTAACGTTGGCGATAACGTTGCTCAACATCCTGTAGGCCGTGGAATTTCTCTGGCATAGGACGAAGTGCTTTTGTAAGGAACGTGAAGCCCTCCGCTTTTACTGAAAGCTCTCCAACTTGTGTACGGAATACGTTTCCACGCACTCCAACAATATCTCCTAAGTCTGCTTGCTTAAATAATTCATATGCTTCCTCGCCTACATGATCTTGACGAACATAAATTTGAATTTGGCCACCTAAATCTTGAATATGGGCAAAGCCAGCTTTTCCTTTACCACGTTTCGTCATAATACGACCCGCAATAACAACCTCTTGAAGGTTTTCTTCTAGCTGCTCTTTTGTTTGGTCTGCAAATTGCTCACGCACTTCTGTTGATAAATGTGTACGCTCAAAACGACTTCCGAAAGGGTCTTGTCCGTTTTCTAGTATTGTCGTCATTTTTTGGCGTCTCACCAAAAGTTGATCATTTAATTCTTCTATATTATTTGACACTTGTTTCACTCCTTAAGTAAATTGTCCGCGTTTACGTCCATAATATTTCTATTGTACACAATTTTAGTGCTGTAATCATCTGTTTCAATTTATTTTCAATCCAACAAAAGATGATTAATAATTCTAAAAATTAAAGTTAGCAACACAAAGGCGCCTCTTTTAAAAATACCGAGACGCCCTATACATATCACTATACAATTAATTCCTTAGCTTCTGGACCGACTAAATTAAATTCGCTCTCTTCATATTCCTGCACAAGGCCATTTAATAGCGCACGAAGGTCTGCCGCCGTTTCTGTTTGGTTAATAGCATTACGTGCTTTCCCATTACCACGAATTCCTTTTAAATACCATGACGCATGTTTACGCATTTCACGCACCGCAATTCCTTCTCCTTTTAATTGGAGAAGACGTTCAAAGTGTAGGAGACATACATCCATTTTTTCTCGAACACTTGGTTCTTCCTTTAACTCACCTGTTTCTAGGTATTGAACCGTGCGGTAAATCATCCATGGATTACCTAATGCAGCACGCCCAATCATGACTGCATCTACTCCTGTAGTTTCAAGCATACGTTTAGCATCTTGTGGTGTTTCCACGTCACCATTACCAAGCACAGGAATGTTTACATTCTCCTTCACTTGACGAATGAAATCCCAATTCGCTTTACCTTCATACATTTGTACACGTGTACGACCATGAACCGCCACCGCTGCTGCACCTGCACGCTCAACAGCTTGTGCATTTTCCACTGCAAAAATATGCTCGTCATCCCAGCCAATACGCATTTTTACGCTGACTGGTTTTTTGACAGCATCCACAACAGCCGCTACCATTTCATATACTTTATTTGGATCAAGTAACAAGCGGGCTCCTGCTTCACATTTAATGATTTTATTAACAGGGCACCCCATGTTGATATCAATAATATCAGCAGTTGTATTTTCATCCACATATTTCGCCGCTTCCACTAAAGTTGCTTTATCTCCACCAAAAATTTGCAATGACAGCGGATTTTCACGTTCATCGATATAAAGCATCCCTAATGTTTTTTCGTTTTTTTGGACAATACCCTTATCACTAATCATTTCAGCATACACGAGACCTGCTCCGAACTCTTTAACCGTTAATCGGAAAGCAGAGTTACAGATCCCAGCCATTGGCGCTAAAACCACTCGATTGTCCATGACGATATCGCCAATTTGAAACGGCTTCTCTGTTGTAAGACTCAACGTTGTCTTCCTCCTCTAAAAGCTTTTACCTATTATTTGCTATCTATTGTTAATGCTATGCATTAATCTTTCATCCACATACTATTCTTAATACACCGTTGAAAACTCTTCAAACGGACTCCATAGGGTGATACCTTCATTTTCGCAATCCATTTGCTGCAACAGATCGTGCGCTTGTTGTAGCTGTACATCAAAGGGTGATGCTGCAATCTCTACTAATGGTACTAAGACGAATGCTCTTTCGTACATTCTTGGATGGGGAACTGTTAAACTCTCCGTTTCAATATTCTCTTGATTGTAAAGTAAAATGTCAAGGTCAATGATTCGTGGGCCCCAGCGAAATTCTCGAACACGCCCTAATTCCTGTTCTATTGATTGGCAGATCTTCAACATATCAGCAGAAGAAACATCTGTTTTTAGATGAACAGCAATATTTAAAAAATCTGCCTGATCTGTATAACCCACTGCAGCAGTTTCATAAACGGACGATACACGAACAAGTTTAATACCTTCCGTTTCCTTTAAAAGGGCAACTGCATGCTGAAGATTTTCATATCTCTCTCCCATATTCGTTCCGATAGATAAATAGACATCCTTCATCAGAAATCACCTCTCGTTACCTCAACAGACACCTCTTTGTAATAGCCATGAATTGGTGGGTCTGGTTTAATTAGTTCTACACGAACTCCTTTTACTTTATCAGGGTAGGTTGTTAATATTGCATCCGCTACTCTCACGACCAGAGCCTCAATTAGCTTAAACGGTTCCCCCTCCACAATATCACGGCATAATGCATAGACCTCTGCATAGTTCACTGTATAAGAGAGATCATCTGTTTCTCCAGCCTTTGTCATATCTACAGCAAGGGAAACATTTGCTCGAAAGCGTTGACCTAGAGTTGTTTCTGCTGCTAATACACCATGGTAGCCATAAAACTGCATGTCCTTTAAATGAATGTAATCCATCACGCTTCCTCCTTAAACAAACGTTTTCCCACTAAGACATCAGCCATATACGTAGCACGCGTCATTTCCTTTACATCATGAACACGTATCATATGACAGCCCTTTTCAATTCCATAAACCACTGTCGCACTTGTCCCTTCAAGACGCTCTTCAACAGGTAGTTTTAAGACATTGCCAATCATTGATTTACGTGACGTTGCTAATAATACAGGGTAACCCATAGCTACTAAATCCTTTAAGTGTTGCATCATAACTATATTTTGGCCAGTATTTTTAGCAAAGCCGATACCTGGATCTAAGATGATATGATGTTCAGGAACCCCCGCTTGCTGAGCGATGGCAATACTTTTCTCTAAGTCCATTTTTGCTGTCGCCCAAAAATCAACACCATAATCCATATTTTCGCGATTATGCATTAAAATAATAGGCACATGTAAATCCGCAGCAACCTGAGCAATTTCTGGCTCAGCCTTCGCACCCCAAATATCATTAATCATATGTGCCCCTGCTTCAATAGCAGCACGGGCTACATTTGCTTTATACGTATCAACGGAAATAACGGCCCTTACTTCTTTCGCTAATGCTTGAATAACGGGCACAATGCGTGCAATTTCATCTTCATCTGAAATTCGTTCATACCCAGGGCGTGTAGATTCCCCACCTACATCAATTATTTTAGCCCCTTCAGCCACCATTTTTTTCGCTTGAGCAACAGCAGCTTCTACATTGTTGTATTTTCCACCATCTGAGAAGGAATCTGGTGTAACATTGAGAATCCCCATAACAAATGTTTCTTTTGTATAGTCTAATGTAATACCATTAAGCGTTAATGGTTTCTTATATTTTTCTAGCATGTAAACGCTCCCTCTATCCTTGCTCCACTTCTTGAACAAATGCCTCATGTAAACACAAATAAATCGGCCCATTATTACCTAAAAATTGCACATTCTCTAAGCTACTAATCGGCACAAGCTCTTGTACTGAATTGGTAATGAAGCATTCCGTACTTTGTAGTAAGTCTTCTTTTGTATAAAAACCTTCTTTAACTTCTAAATCGAGTTCAGAGGCCTTCTCTATAACCCACGCTCGAATAATACCCGGTAAAATACCTGTCTCTAAGGAAGGCGTATATAGTATATCATTTTTTACCCAAAAAACATTTGATGTCACACCTTCAGCCACATAGCCCTGTTCTGTTAAAAAGAACCCTTCTTGTTGTGCCAGTGATAGCATTTCAAAGCGGCCAAGCACGTTGTTACCATAATGATGTGATTTAACTCGCAATCCTTGTTCAGGTGTATTGCGTGGCGTTGAAAGCCATTGCGCAATTTTCTCCGTACCACGTTTTGTATTCTGAAGTTCTTTTCGAAAGATAATGACATTGGGTTGTTTATATTCTGTTGGCTGTAATCCAATATGATGTTCTCCAGCTGATACATTTAAACGGAAGTAGCCATCCTGACCGCCAGCCAGCTTGTTTAACTGTTGCACAACTTCAAGTAAAAATTTTTCAGGATAGGTTAAATGAATGTGATACTGAGATAAAGCAAGCTGTAATCTATCCATATGCTCTTCCCAGCGAAATACCTGACCTCTATATGTGCGGAATGTTTCAAAAAAGCCCAATCCATATAAAAAGCCATGATCAAATGGAGAAATCCGCAAATCCTGTGCGGCCATATAGTTTCCATTCATCCAGCACTGCATCTATTCCACTCCTTCTACATACTTCTCTATAAATTGACGCAATAGTTTTTTGCCTTGCTCTGTCATAATAGATTCTGGATGATATTGTACACCCTCTATCGAATATTCCGTGTGACGAAGCCCCATAATTTCCCCCTCTTCTGTCCAAGCGGTTACTTCTAGACATGCTGGTAACGTCTCTTTTTCTACAATAAGAGAGTGGTAACGTGTGGCCTGGAAGGGATTTGGCATACCTTTATGCAAACCCACTTCAGCATGTAGCACAGGTGATGTCTTACCATGCATAAGATGCTCAGCTCGTATGACATTGCCGCCAAACACCTGTGCAAGTGCCTGATGACCCAGGCAGACCCCTAAAATCGGAATATTTCCCGCGAAATATTTAATAATGTTCAGGCTTTCACCTGCCTCATTTGGACTACATGGTCCTGGAGAAATAACAATCATATCAGGTGCAAGTTGCTCAATCTCCTTTACTGTTATATCATCATTTCGTTTCACTACTATCTCATGACCAAATTCACCTAAATATTGTACGATGTTGTAGATAAATGAATCATAATTATCAATCATTAAAATCATTTTGCTCGCTCCTCTGCCATTGCCTTTGCCTGCCACATTGCCTTCGCCTTATTTAAGGATTCCTGATACTCCCTTTCTGGCACAGAGTCAATGACAATACCTGCTCCAGCTTGAATATGTGCAACCCCATCTTTTATAAATGCTGTACGGATCACAATATTAAACTCCATATCACCTGTATAGCCGAGCCAACCGATAGAACCAGTGTATAAACCTCGTCGTACAGGCTCCAGTTCTTCAATAATTTCCATGGTGCGGATCTTTGGCGCACCTGTAATCGTCCCACCTGGGAACATTGCACGGATAACATCTGCATTCGTTTTATCTTCCGCTATTTCTCCTCGTACATTTGAAACAATGTGCATGACATGTGAATAGCGCTCAATGACCATAAATTCGTCCACTTCCACTGTTCCATAGGCTGATACTCGTCCTAAATCATTGCGCTCTAAATCCACTAACATCACATGCTCAGCACGTTCTTTCTCATTATCAATCAACTCTTGTGCCAATGCTAAATCTTCCGCTTCGGATTTCCCTCTTGGTCGAGTACCTGCAATGGGTCTTGTCGATAATTCATTGCCATGACGTTTTACTAATAACTCGGGTGACCCAGAAACTACAGCAAAATCAGGTGCTTCAATATAAGCCATGTATGGCGACGGATTAAACGCTCGTAAAGCCTCGTAGACATCCATCGCAGTCGCATTTAAGTTCTTGGACTGACGAACAGATAAGTTTACCTGAAACACATCACCCTGTGCTATATAGGTTTGAATTTTCTTTACAGCTGCTTCAAAATCAGTTCCTGCAAATGAGACAAGCAATTCATGCTCATCATTAGCAACTTCTACAGCATTTGTTTTTTCAAATTTACGCGCCTCTAAACCAGACTGTGCTGCAACCTGCCAGTTGTTAGCCCATTCTTCCAAGTTAACGTCACTATCTTCTAGCTTCATAAGAGTAACTGTATTCGTTTTCACATCATGTACTGCCCAACTATCAAAAATATAAAAATAGATATCTGGTATTTGCAAGTCATCCTTTGCCATATTAGGAAGTACTTCAATTTTACGTGCATAATCATATGCAACAAATCCAATAGCCCCTCCTTGAAAAACAGGAAGGTCCACATTATAAGAAATTCGATATTCCGCTACAAGCTCTTCCAGTAAAGCTAGAGATTCACCTTGTAAAATTTCTTGTCTATCATTTCTCCAGTTTACTAAAAGCCCCTCCTCTACTGATTGTGCAGTAGCTAACGGATTCCAAGCAGCTATCGTAAAATGCCCTCCGCGTCCACTCTCTAAAAACACATGCGCTTGCTGTGTCTCTGTTTGCTTCTTATAGCTATAAAAAAATGAATCTGCATCCATTGTTAATGTTTTTGTAAGTATTGTTTTCAAGTTATTTTCCCCTTTAAACATGTGGTGTGATTCCATCTTAACTTGAATATTACATAGAAGCGAATATTTTTATAATTTTAATAGTGTCCGTTTTTATGCACTAAAAAGGACTCCTTTTAAAAAGGAGCCCTTACATAAAAATCTTTATTTAGTCTTCAAATTGGTATAAAGGTGTTGAAAGGTAACGCTCTCCGTTAGAAGGTACAATGGCAAGAACATTCGAACCTTTACCTAAACGTTTTGCCGCTTCAATCGCAGCATAGATGGCCGCACCAGATGAAATACCACATAGGATACCTTCTTCACGTGCTACTTTACGTGCTACTTCAAAAGCAACCTCATTTTCAACAGGGAATACAGCAGAATAAACATCTGTATCTAGTACTTCTGGTACAAATCCAGCTCCAATACCTTGAATTTTATGTGGCCCTGGTTGACCACCAGAAAGAACCGGTGAATCTTTTGGTTCAACAGCAATGATTTCAATGTTTGGATACTTTTCTTTTAATACAGCACCTGCACCTGTAATGGTACCACCTGTACCAACGCCAGCTACAAATGCATCAAGTGTTAGGCCATCAAATGCTTCTACAATTTCAGGACCTGTTGTCAGACGGTGAATAACAGCGTTCGCTGGATTTGTAAATTGTTGTGGGAGGAAGTAGCCATGCTCAGCAGATAGTTCTTCTGCTTTAGCAATTGCACCCTTCATGCCTGCTGGACCAGGTGTTAACACAAGCTCTGCACCATAAGCTCGTAATAAGTTACGACGCTCTAAACTCATTGTTTCTGGCATAACTAAAATCGCTTTGTATCCTTTAGCAGCAGCAATCATCGCAAGACCGATACCTGTATTACCAGAAGTCGGCTCAATGATTGTACCACCCGGCTTTAATGTCCCGTCTTTTTCTGCAGCTTCAATCATTGCTAGAGCTAGACGGTCTTTTACTGAGCTTCCTGGATTAAAATATTCTAATTTTACATACACAGTGCCTTCATTTTCATTTGTTGCATGATTTAATTTTACAATTGGTGTTTTACCAACTAATTCAGCCACTGAATTCGCTAATCTACTCATTTACTAATCCACTCCCAATCCCTACTATTTTTATAGGTTTTACTTATTTTGTATTTTATCAATTTTTCCATTCGATTGTCAATAAATAAAACTTATATTTTCAGAATATTTATCATTACTTAAAACGGAAAAGCCTTATCATCTGTCTACAAAAAAAGAATCTGCATCCATTGGGTATGTCACTACGAATGCCTGCAAGTTTGATCAGACTCATTTTACCCCGCAAAACCTGCAGACTCTTTTCATGTATTATTTTTCTTTTTTAGACTCTCCATAATACCAAGTAGCATTAAATTCAGACCAAAATGCTTCCGGTGTAACAGATTGCGTCAATTGCTCTAAAGCCAATTCACGCTCAATATGTTCTTTCACATCGTCATATGTAAAGGATTGTCCTTCTAATACCTCTTGCACTTGAACAATTCCATAATGACCATTATCTAACTTAAAGGCTTTACTTACCTCATTTGCCTTAAGAGATTTCACAGTATTAATAATGGTAGGGTCCACATTCTCCTGATTCTCTGTGAGGAAACCAATATCTCCTCCTAGACTGGCTGAAGCACTATCAACAGATATTTCTCGTGCCAGCACTGTAAAATCAGAACCATTTTTCAATTCACCTAGTGCCTCATCAGCAGCTTTTTTTGAATCGACTTCAATAAAATTCGTACGATAGCTTGTTTTTGTATTATATAACCCCTGATTTTCCTCATAATACTTTTCAACACTTTCTTCCTCTATCACTACGTCCTTCGTGAGTACTTTATCCAATATAAGCTGTGAACGAATTTTTTGGCGTAGTTGCTCTACTGATAGATTTTGCATGGCTGTATCAAACTTATCTTGAGCAGAACGCATTAACGCAAGTTCAAGATCTATTTCTTTATCGGTAACTTTAATTTTATATGTTTTTGCTGCCTTTTCCATTACCGATTCATTTACTAAATTTTGTAGTGTTTCTTTACCATATCGTTCTTCCATGGCAATCATCCACTCTTGGCGCGTGATCACATCCCCATCAATGGCAGCGACTTGTTCGTCGCTACCAATTTCCTGACCTTTGTTTGGGATTAACCAGCTGATGAACCATAAAATATTTCCTAATAACAGAATCGCTATGACAGCTAAAGCAGGCTTTGTCTTTAAACGACGTTGCAGTAAAGGCGTTTGGTTTGGTGTTACAGTGGTTGAAGGTCGTCGATTACGCGTTGAGCTCATCAATAAACCCTTCTAGCTCATCCTTAGAAAAACTGTATGTCTCTAGGCAGAAGTGACACTCTGCTTCCGCTCCGCCATCCTCTTCAATCATTTCTCTAATTTCCGCTGCTCCTAAACCTAAAATTGCTGCACCAAACCGCTCTTTTGTACATTGACATTTAAATTCAACTGGCATGGAATCTAAAATTTGTAGATGTCCATTTCCTAAAACAGCTTCTAAAATTTGCTCTGGTGTAAAGCCTTTTTCAATCATTTTTGAAACAGGCTCTATTGTAGCAAGATGTTGTTCAATTTCATTGATTGTTTCTTCCTCACAGCCCGGCATTAATTGAAGAATAAATCCGCCTGCTGCAAGAATAGTGTTGTCTGGATTGACTAATACACCTAATCCAACTGATGATGGTACTTGCTCAGATGTTGCGAAATAATAAGTAAAGTCTTCAGCGATTTCACCCGAAACAATTGGTGTTTGTCCAGAGAACATATCTCTCAATCCAAGATCTTTAACAATTGTAAGAAATCCTTCTGTACCAACGCCTGCTCGAACATCTAACTTCCCTTGCTCATTTAAATCAAAGTGAACATGGGGGTTTGTAACAAATCCGCGTACTTCCCCATGTGCATTACTATCAATTACCATAGGGCCAATTGGACCGTCACCCTCAATTTTAATCGTGATTTTCTCTTCACCTTTTAACATAGCTCCCATCATGACAGCTGCTGTCATTGAACGACCTAAAGCTGCTGACACAACTGGCCAAGTATCATGACGACGTTGCGCTTCACCTACTGTAGCAGTTGTACGAGCTGCAAACACACGAACTTGCCCATTAAATCCTAACCCTCTTACTAAATAATCATTCATAAATGGAATGTCCCTCATTTCCTATTGGTTACGTTTATATAGCTTATATAAACCCTTCAAAGTTAAAAACGGATCCACAACATCAATGATTTGTGTCTCCCCTGCGATTAAATTTGCTAGCCCACCTGTAGCAATAACTAATGGCTCCTCTTTACTTTGTGCTTTCATCCGGTTAACAATGCCCTCTACTTGTCCTACAAAGCCATAAAAAATACCTGCCTGCATGGCAGAAACGGTCGTTTTCCCGACAATATGTGAAGGCCGTACTATTTCAATACGCGGCAATCTTGCAGCCTGTGTATAAAGAGCCTCTGTAGAAATCGTTATACCCGGCGCGATAGCACCACCCATGTAATCGCCCTTCTCATTCAAATAACAATAGGTTGTCGCTGTACCAAAATCAACTATGATACAAGGGGCTTTATATAAATCTAGAGCTGCTATGGCATTCACAATGCGATCTGACCCAACCTCACGCGGATTTTCGTATTTAATATTTAAACCCGTTTTCACACCCGGGCCAACTACCAAAGGCTTTCTTCGAAAATATTTCTGACACATCGCGTCTAATGAAAACATAATTGGTGGCACAACTGAGGATATAATAATACCTGTAATTTGTTCAAATGAAATGCCTGCATGATTAAAAAATGAAAGAACTTGCATAGCATATTCATCCTCTGTTTTATGAAGGTCCGTCACCATACGCCAATGGAAAGCTAATTGTTCGTTGTCATCATAGACACCTAATACAATATTAGAATTCCCTGCATCTAAAACTAAAATCAAGGCTGACACCTCCCCTATCATCATTGCACCTTTCATAAACCTAACATGACAGCTACAATCTAATTGAAATGAAGATAAAATACTTTAGAAAATGATACCATACTTTTTACCTTGATTCAGCATTCATCTCCTTCCTCTAAAGGCGTGAGCGGAATGCTTACTTTATTTTTTCAGTGGATGTTCATCTATAACGATGAAAGCTTCTTTAAAAAGGAGCTCCCTAAACTAGGCAGCCCCTTTGAAAATCATTTAAAATTAAATTTTTCTGGATCTGGACCACAACGTAGACCATCATTCAATGCATCCAACTGTGTCATTTCTTGCTCAGATAACGCAAAGTCAAAAACATCAAGGTTTTCAGACATACGTGCCGGTGTCATCGTCTTTGGAATTGTGACAACATGATGCTGTACATCATAGCGTAACACAATCTGTGCAGGTGTCTTGCTGTATTTAGAGGCTAATTCTTGAATCAACGCTTCTTCAAGTAGAGAGCCATTCATCAATGGAGACCACGCCTCCACCTGTATACCCTTATCCTCACAATAGGCACGTACTTCCTCTTGTGTTAAATGTGGGTGAAATTCAATTTGATTAATAACAGGAATAACAGTCGTTTCCTTCAAAAGGCTTTCTAAATGATGCACATGGAAATTACTAACACCAATTGAGCGTACTCGACCATCTTGATAAATTTTTTCTAGTGCTTTGTAAACCTCAATATAATTTTGATCAATTCCTGGCCAGTGCACTAAATACAAATCTAAATAGTCTAATCCCATTTTCTCTAAACTGCTATCATATGCGGCAAGTGTTTTTTCATAGGAAAGACCATCGTTCCAAACTTTGGATGTGATAAATAGTTCTTCACGAGTTACTAAACCTTCTTCAATTGCGGCTTGTATTCCACGACCAACACTTTCTTCATTGCGATATACTTGTGCTGTATCAATGCTACGATAACCTTTAGCAATAGCTGTTTTTACGGCTTCTGCTAGGTCATCTCCTTCAGGTACTCGAAAAACACCATAACCAACCAAAGGCATCTTAAGTCCATTATTCAATGTTACATTTCCCACGTTAAACACTCCAATCTGTTTTCACTAACTTTACATCTTCTCTCCACCCTAAGAGCAGAGTTATATGTAACTGTCTTACATAAATATATCCTAATGCTTATTAGCAAGAAAAGGCAAAGAAAAAGACTGTTTACCTAATTTTAGTAAACAGTCTTTTCTACTTTAATCACGTTTCTCATCGATACCTTTAGGAGCATCATTTGGTTCTTTACTTTCTTTTGCCAGATTTAAAGTTGTTGGGTTAGGCTCTTTGCTAAGTAGCTCTTTTTCAACAGTTGGTTCACCAATAGTATCTAATGTTGGCTTCGCTTCAATTTTCGGAGTGCTCTCCTCAATACTTTCTACGACCTCTGGCTCTGGTAAAATACCATGATCACGTAAATGTTCGATTTCCTGTGCATTTAATGTTTCTTTCTCCATTAAAGTATTGGCAATTAAATCAAGCAAATCACGTTTCTCCGTTAGGATGCGTTTTGTACGCTCATATTGTGTATCAATAATTTTTTGCATTTCTTTATCAATTTCATAGGCTACTGAGTCAGAATAATTTTGATCTGAATTAAAGTCGCGACCAAGGAATACATTGCCACCCTGACTTGAACCAAATTGCATAGCACCAAGGTTTTCACTCATTCCGTATTCGGTAACCATAGCACGAGCAATGCTTGTAACTTTTTGGAAATCGTTATGTGCCCCAGTAGAAACTTCACCAAGAACAATTTCTTCAGCTACACGACCACCAAGAAGGCCTGCAATACGATCTAAGAGCTCTTGCTTTGTTGTAAAGAAACGTTCTTCCTTCGGTAACATAATCGCATATCCACCCGCTTGACCACGAGGAACAATTGTTACTTTGTGCACTGTATCCGCTTCATCAAGCTCAAGACCTACTACTACGTGACCAGCCTCATGGAAGGATACCAGTTTTTTCTCTTTGGCTGAGTATACTCGACTTGCTTTAGCTGGACCCGCAATTACTCGGTCAGAGGCTTCATCGATATCCGCCATACTAATCGTACGTTTACTTTTACGAGCTGCTACAAGTGCTGCTTCGTTTAGTAAGTTTTCTAAATCTGCACCGGAGAAACCTGGAGTACGTTGAGCAACTGCAGCTAAATCAACTGTATCTGCTAAAGGTTTATTACGTGCATGTACTTTAAGAATTGCTTCGCGCCCTTTTACATCAGGATGACCTACAGTAATTTGGCGGTCAAATCGACCTGGACGTAATAACGCTTTATCTAAAATATCTGGGCGGTTTGTTGCAGCAATGATAATAATACCTTCATTTGCTCCGAAACCATCCATTTCAACCAATAATTGGTTCAGTGTTTGTTCACGTTCGTCATGACCACCGCCAAGACCAGCGCCACGTTGACGACCAACCGCATCAATCTCATCGATAAAGATGATACATGGTGCGTTTTTCTTCGCGTTTTCAAATAAATCTCGAACACGTGATGCACCGACGCCGACAAACATTTCTACGAAGTCAGAACCTGAAATTGAGAAGAAAGGAACGCCTGCTTCGCCTGCCACTGCACGTGCAAGTAATGTTTTACCTGTACCTGGAGGACCGACAAGTAAGATACCTTTTGGAATGCGTGCACCGATTTCAGTGAACTTGCGATGGTCTTTTAAAAAATCTACAACCTCTACAAGCTCTGCTTTCTCTTCATCAGCACCTGCTACATCTGTAAAACGAACTTTTTTCTTTTGGTCATCATAAAGTTTAGCTTTACTTTTACCAAAGCTCATCACTTTATTACCGCCACCCTGAGATTGGCTCATTAGGAAGAAGAATAAGAAAATGATGATGATGAAAGGAATAATTCCTGTAAAGAATTGAATCCATCCACTTGTTTCTGGTGCTGCTAAAAAACTAATATTACTATCTTTATCCTTAGCAGCCTCATCGATACGGTCCATTAAAGATTGGTTTTCACGAGGGATATTCACTGTAAAGCTTTGACCCTTCTCATAACCTTTCAGTGTACCTTCAACGATGTAAACTGATTTATCAGGTTGAATTGTAGCACTTGTTATTTCTTTCTTATCTAGAGCTTGTTGAAACTCATGATAAGATAACTCTTTCGTTGGTGAATTTCCACTATTGAAAGTACCAAAAATACCGATAATCACTAGGAAAATCAGTAAATAAAATATGGTATATCGAAATATTCGATTCATCTCCAGCCTCCTCATTACAAACAGAAAAATTATAAGTAAAATCTTAACATATCATGATTTCATCATACAACGAAAAGCCCTACTTAAAAAATGTTTCGTTCACTTTTGCCGTTATCAAAACAGTTTTAGGCCATCTTTATATGTCCCAGCGTAATTGTACCTGTTCCTTGGACTCGATATAGCTGAACATTGTGTCAAGATTTTGAATTATGTTAAACATAACGAAAAATACATGACTTGCGCTGGAGGCCTTTGCATTTATAGCTGGTTTTTGTAACTTAGAAAGAATAAACTTCAGGCTTCAGTATACCAATATAAGGTAAATTACGATATTTTTCTGCGTAATCTAAGCCATACCCTACAACAAAGCCATCCGGCACTTCAAAACCAACATAGTCAGCAGATAAGTCCACTTTACGGCCTGATGGTTTATCTAATAATGTAACAATTTTGATGGACTTTGCTTTGCGGTATTTAAATAAATCTACTAAATAGCTTAACGTTAAACCACTATCGATAATATCCTCGATAATTAATACGTCACGTCCCTCAACGCTTGTGTTTAAATCTTTTAAAATTTTCACTTCACCCGATGACACAGTAGCATTACCATAACTAGAAACATCCATAAAATCCAATTCGATGAAAGAATCGAAGCGTTTCATTAGGTCTGTCATAAATGGCATTGCTCCTTTAAGCACACCAACAGCTAATGGGAATGCATCTTTGTATTCCTCTGTTAATTGTGCACCTAAATGTGCAATTCTTTCTTGCAGTTGTTCTTCTGTAATCATAATTTTTTCGATGTCGTTTTGTAACATATCGATTCCTCCTCGTGATGTATCAAAAAATTTTCAACCAATTATGGTGAAATATTTTACAAAGACCTTAGTCTACGATGAGCACTGTATCATCGTTTGGTTGCGGAGTGGTTGAAAAAAATATTCCCATACGCACACCAATTACCGCTACCACCTCATCAGATTGAGAAATCAGTAACGGCCAGCTATTTCGCTCATTTAAAGGAATCTTTTCATCTATAAAAAGGCGAGATAAGCGTTTTGGCTGATCCATTCCTTTTAACAGCATTCTGTCTCCGTCCTTGCGTGCTCGAATATAGAGCGGTAGTTGGAGTTTGCTAGCGTTAAAATAAAAAAGCTGTGCAGTATCCGTCAGCAATTCAGACGATAAATCATGCAAATTGACTACGCATAAGCGTTCACCATTTGTCAGTGTTGTCCATCCATCAGCAGCCGTAATCATTTGTTTCTCAGGAGATGTTTGGCCTTCTAATGGCTTATTCTTCTGAATCGTTAATTTCCCGTAAAGGCGAACTGCTAGAAAATCTTCAGGCAAGTGAATTTCAGCATACCCTGCTGTTGTATCACAAAGCTTTAAAATTGAAGTCAATAAAGCATAACTTTGTATCGTATTTGAATCTTTGTAAAGATAGTTTAATAGTATTAAAATGAGCCTCCTTTGTAAAGCAAGTGGTACCAATTGAAAAGCCTCAATTTCCATGCTATATGTATTTTCGTTACTTCTTATGATGGTTTGAGAAAATACATCTTGGGCTAATGTCATTAAAAAGGTATCGTCTTCTTGCAATTGCTTTGTGAAATGGGCCACCTGCTCAGTCACTCTCGGATTTTCTGCCTCCAGTAAAGGCACCACATGATGTCTAAAGCGATTGCGTACATAGGTGTCTTTGGAATTGCTAGCATCTTCTCGATAATCCAAACCTTTTCTAAGTAAATATTCCCTTATTTCAGACTTTGTAACCGTTAAAAACGGACGAATTAATGATTTGCCTTCAAAACATCGTTGAGGACGTATGCCTTGCATACTGTTCATTGTTGCATTTTTTGTAAGGGCCATTAATACTGACTCCAGTTGGTCATCCGCATGATGTGCAGTTACAAGCTTATTGGCATTTGTTTTTCTCAAGATTTCTTTGAAATATCGATACCTCTCCCTACGACAAATTAACTGTGTATTACCATTTTCCTGTGCCATAATTGCAGGTATTGGAATATCTGTAGCATGTAAGTAAACACCATTGTCGTCACAATACTTTTGGACAAATGCTCTATCTGCAGCAGAGTTTTGCCCTCTCAACATATGATCGACATGTACTGCTTCCACCTGAATGTTCCACTGCGCCTGTGTTTGGATAAAGTAATGGAGTAACGCCATAGAGTCTACCCCACCCGAAACGGCGATGAGAAGATGATCGCCTTGCTGTAATAATTGCTCTTCTTCAATAAATGTTTTGACCTTTAATTCAAATGACAAACGCTTCTCCTCCCCTTTTCGTTGTTATTTTAAGATGAATTACTCATAGAATACTGAGCTGGTCTAAAGACAGCCCATGTCGGTACAACATGCGTCACCTCTAACATTAATACTGTACAGTCATCTTCTATTTCGAAATACCCTTGGAATGATTGCATGATCGTTGTTAGCTTTTCTTGAATGGTTTTATTTGTACTGGCAACCTGCTGTGCAAAAGCTAAAAATGTTTCCTCTTGCTCATCCCAATCATCTACACTTGAAAACAGGCCATCTGAGTGCATTAAAATAACGTCTCCTGCCTTCAGTTTTCTTTTTTCAGCTTCTACTGTTGAAATAGATAAAAATCCTACAGGTGCTGCATTACTTTCAACTTTCAGCACCTCTTTTCCACGTAAAATATAGGTCGACATACCTCCAGCCTTCCACGACCACAAATCACCATGCTGTAAATCAACAAGTGCAAAATCAAGTGTTGCATACATATCATCCTGTTGCTTTAATGACATAACATAATGCAATGTATGCATCGCCGTTTCCGGATTCATATTGTAATTAAGACACTCTCGCATCAAGTGGATCAATTTTCTACTTTCATGTTGTGCTTCTTTATTTTGCCCCATACCATCAGACAGCAAAATGGCAAATAGTCCTGGATGCAATTGGAAGAGGGCATGAGAGTCTCCAGAATATAGTGTTGCATCTTTCGACATGCTATATATATCATACTCTACTTCAAAGCTAATAGCTGATCTAAAGCATATTTGAACATGACGAAACGGTATTTCACAGGCTATTACTTTTTCTATTTCAAAAGGTTCATCGAAAATCTCATAAAGAATTGGCAGAATCATGCGTTCAGCTAATGTTGTATCTTCCTCCCAGTTGACACGTGCTGGTGCTAAAGCACAAACAATCTTTCTTGCACCTGGCTTATTGCTAAGCACATCTAGTTGAAAACATTCAATATTGGCATCCTTTAAGCGTTCAGCAATATCCTTTTCTACACTAACAAATGAAATTGCATCCTCCTTCATCTCAGCGATTAACTGGTTTAAATGGTTACTCATATCACGAAGTTGCAGGGCAATCATTTTTTTACCATGAAAGTACTGCCCATTAATGCGTTCCCTATAAAGCTCTGTATCTAATTCCTCGAAAATCTTCGTCGATTTTACGCATTTATACCGTATTTGTTCTTCTACACGATGAATAGCTGATTCCTTGCCTACTCCTTTCATATGAAACCAGTCTGTCACAAGCTTGTCCATACCGTTATTTTTAGCACCCCAGCAATGTTCATAGCGGAAACAGCTTAAACAAGTGTTCATTGGAGATACTTCCTTCGCAGCTTCAACTGGAGCCGTCATAAAGCGATCAAATACAAGCTCCTTCATGAATTGTACAAAATGCTGAAAATGCTCTAATTTATACGTTACATGTTCGGTTAACCAATTCTGTCGTGCCAGTAAAATCTCCTCACGTTGTGGGAAAAGCTTGTCCCTCACCCTATCTGAATATTTCTTTGGGATCGTTAGAAAAAGAATGCTCCCGATGGCAATGGAGGTAAAATACACGCTATCTAAAGGCAGTGTGGCGTCATAAAATAAAAAAAAGACACTTGGCAAAATACTACCGATCGCAACACCAAATCTACCACCTTTAGCTCCCATTCCTGCACACAGCCCCGTTAAGGTCGCAACTGAAAGCATCCCGGTAAATGAAAGCTTAGCAATACCGATAAGAGTTCCCAGCACTGCTCCGATTACTGTTGCTAATGGGACACTGCCAACCAATGCACCAAAACAGATAAAAAGCTGCAATAAAAAAATGGGGAGTGAGAAATAGCTAATCACAACTGCTTGCATCCCAGTAAGCATGGCAGCAAACACGACTAATCCAGAGCCTAGCTTCTCATATGTCCAATGACTCGTAAACCATTCATACGAGTTAACAAATAGCACTTGCATAAACAGCGTCATAATAAGAGCTAGAGCTGCCTCACAGCCTACATAAAATTGTACAAGCACTGGTGGTAAGCCTTGATACATCACCCCTTGCCACATTATTTGTACCAGTAATACAGCTAAAGACACCGCAATACTTTGGGGCAACTGCCAGTAACGGAAACGCATGATACATTCATACATAACAATTTGTAACGCTAGAATGAAGACTTGTCCAAAACCAAGGAAAAAACAACCTGCTAAACTACCGAATAAAACGAATTTGGCATACTCCCTATACTTTGTTCGAATAATGGCCCAAAAAGGAACTGAGAACGGTACAGCTGCTTCAAATACAACAGATTGAGCTAAGAAAAAGGCGGTTAAAAAAAAGAGAGAACCTATTAGGATCTGCTTCTTTTTCATACCGATCTTTTGGTCATCTACATTCGTTGTATTATACCATTCAATACTTGTCATTTAATTATCCCCTTTCCGCACTTTTGGTTATTATAAAAAATTATGTGCGGAAAGATTGTCTGACGTTGACAGAAAAAAATATAAATATTTCGACTAATAGCTATTCATAAATACGAGAATTGGCAACAATTTCTTTCGCAACAGCCTAACATTCATGAAAAACGTTGAAAAATCCACTTATAAAAACAAAATTGTAATGACTTGCTATTCATCTTAAAGCTTAGTGCGAGGGCATTCTATGAGCTATCAATCACTTTATTCAACTGTTACCACGATACATTTCTACGTAAGAACAAAAAATCCGCTAAAATACTCTTCTATGCTAGTTTTTACGAAATATATTTTTTTAAAAAACCTACTTGACACTAGCACGTTTGGCTTGTATTATTTAACTTGTTGCTTAAACGACTGTGCGGAAGTAGTTCAGTGGTAGAACACCACCTTGCCAAGGTGGGGGTCGCGAGTTCGAACCTCGTCTTCCGCTCCATATAGTAATTGGCGGCCTAGCTCAGCTGGCTAGAGCGTACGGTTCATACCCGTAAGGTCGGGGGTTCGATCCCCTCGGCCGCCACCATAGTAGGCCCGTTGGTCAAGTGGTTAAGACACCGCCCTTTCACGGCGGTAACACGGGTTCGAATCCCGTACGGGTCATCTCAAATAGGCGCCTCAGAACTAAATTCTGAGGCGCCTATTTTTATTGTAATCTATTTTGTCACTATTCCCATCTATCCGTCTGTTCATTTATAGCTATGTGACTGCGTATAAAAATATGGCATACTAAAGAAAAGAGTGTTTTTTAGGAGGTTAAATTCCCTTGAGTGCATTAACAAAAGCCGCGTTAATTTGCGGAAGTGGCTCGATGATTATTCTTATTTCAATTCTTATTAATTTACCTTTTTTTGTTCAAATAATCCTATTACTTTGTGGACTTGCCGTGAGTGTATATGGTGTTTTCTTACTTGTCAAAATGGTTACTCATCCAGTGGAGAAAACATCCATAGCTTCTGCCGATGAAAAAACAATAAACCCCACAAAAAAGAAAAAGAGACCTTCTTCTACTTTGTAGGTAAATGAAAAAAAGGGATTAGCTTTATTAAAAAGCTAATCCCAACTCTATTTCATACACTTTTTCTACGATTAAAACAGTCAGCAAACTACCCTCTTCTAGCTCCGCGACCTCCGCGTTTTGATTCTGTAGCACGTTTAAGTGTTGCTAGACGTTCATCACTATCTTTTAAGAAGCGTGCCATTTTTTGCTCAAAATTTTCTTTTGGCTGGTGGCGTTCGTTACGATCATTAGAACGATTATCACGACGTGGACGTGCTGGACGTTCTGGTCTCTCAGCTTGAGGCTTTGCTTTACGGATTGAAAGACCGATCTTCCCGTCCGCTTCAACATTCATCACTTTTACTTCAACTTCATCTCCAACTTTTAGATGCTCATTGATATCTTTTACATAATTGTCAGCAACTTCACTAATGTGAACTAAGCCTGTTTTGCCATCTGGCAGCTCAACGAATGCTCCAAAATTTGTGATTCCTGTTACTTTACCTTGTACCTTGCTGCCTACTTCAATTGACATAAAAAAAATGCTCCTCCTTAAAAATTAAGCGACTCATTTGAGCCATGTAATCAATTTAATCAAACCTTTTATTGCATTAAGCTTCTCTTTTCATTATATATAACAATAAAAGAGTGTCAACAATACACAGCTTTTCAGTCGTCTTTTTTATCTTCCTTATCTGGAATGATAAAAATAATCTCACCTTCATCAGATAAGTAATACTCTTTTCTTAATAGCTTTGCGATATATTCATCATCCTGTAATTGTTTGATTTTAAGATTTAATGTATCTTGTTCTTCTTTCAATTCAGTGAGATGCTGATTCGCTTCTTTCTTTAATTTCTCTTTTGCTGCTAAAGTTTCATTTTGATGTGATAGCACATTTAAGAGAAGAGCGATAATAATGACTGGTACAATCGCAAAAAAGACAATACGACGCAATTTACGTTTACGAGCCTGCTGTTTGCGATTTATAGCTCTATCCGTGTTACGGACATAGTCATTATCAAGCTTCGTGAAATTTTGTTGTTCATCATCTGATGAATGACGTCTAGTCATGCCCGCACCTCCGAAAATTATTGTTGCTTTCTATTATACTTCAAATATCGTAATTTTTTAAAAAAAGTGTAGGACAAATAGGAATAAATTTTGACAAAAGGTCTTATAACAAACATTACTATATTTATGAATAGCTGCAAAATTTGTCGAATAACAGCGACTATGAAGCGTACAATGAACCAGAAGGGTCTCCAAGTTATATTCACCACAATTCTAGCAATGAAACGTAAAAAATTTTGAAATAACGATTGATACAAAAAAATTCCGGCTATTTGCGCTAGCGGGTCATAAGCCCGCCAAGCGCCGTCTTTTAGCCAAAATAATAAATAGTATGTCGCTCCCCCAAGTAGAATCCATGTTATTAATTCAACAATCATCATCCACTTTCGAAGGCTTGACCTTTTTGGAGTTGAAAAAACTACGAGCCTTACACTATCAATAATGAAACCAACTGCTATACCGCTCAAAACCATGACAATTAATTGATATAATTGTTCACTAACAATCATCCAAATAACTTATGAAGGAAACCTTTCGAGAAGCCACTTTCCTCCTCGTCGTACTGTAAGGTTTTTACAGTTCCTTCAAGCGTCAATAATCCTTTATCAACATCTAAATGAACGATATGCAGTTCTTCTCCGCGAATTAACAAGTGCCCTTGGGACGTCTTAATGAAAAACTCTTCCTGATCAAAGCGTTCAATTGATTTTACAGAAGTCATGTCCATTCTTTTACGATTACGAATCGTTAAAATATGCTCTCCAGATGGAATTGTGTAACGATTACTTTCTTGATGTAGCGTCATTTTTTTCCTCCTTTAGTCGTCCTAGCTTCTGTTCACTTTATGCGGACAACCTTCAAAGCATGACAACTTTATTTAAGTTGTGTAATACTTTCATCCACAAAAGAAAGGTGGGACAACATTAGGAGGTTTAAAAAATAAATTTAACTTTAATCCTCATCATCAATAAATTCAGGTTCAACCTTTTCTAGTCTTTCTTCCTTCAAAATGGTAAACATTTTTGCGGCATCTTCTTTTTTCACCGTATCACGTAATTCTTCTACACGTGCAGTCACTATTTTTTGACCAAAACGAATAGCTAGCTCATCTCCTGCTTTTACTGTACTACTAGCTTTCGCTACCTTATCATTGATTGTGATACGACCTTGATCTGCCACCTCTTTCGCTAAAGTGCGGCGTTTTATTAAACGGGATACTTTTAAAAATTTATCTAGTCTCATCTTTTTACTCCTTTTCTAGTCGCTTTGCTTCATTCCAAAATGCATCTAATTGCTCTAATGTAAAATCGGAAAAAGACTTTCCACTGATCTTTACCTGTTCCTCTACATAACCGAAACGTCGTGCAAATTTTTCATTTGCATGTAGCATAGCCTCTTCTGGTGACAGTTTGTAGAAACGCGCTAAATTTACTAGTGTAAACAACACGTCACCAAATTCATCCAAACGGGATGCATTAGAGCCTTTCGTTACTTCCTGGCGAAATTCCTGCCACTCCTCAACAAATTTATCCCATGCCCCATCCACATCTGGCCAGTCAAAGCCCACTTTTGCAGCTCTTTTTTGGTAATTATATGCTGTTTGTAATGCAGAAGAGGCTCTATACTCCTCGTCTAATAGTGGTTTATCGCTAGTACCCTTTTCTTCAGCCTTAATAGCCTCCCAATTGGCCACAACATCGTCCGCATCTTCCACTGCAACATCACCAAAAACATGTGGGTGGCGGCGAATCATTTTTTCACTAATGGAAGCTAACACATCTTCAAGCGTAAAGTAACCTTCATCTTCTCCAATTTGTGCATGTAAAAATACTTGTAATAGCACATCACCAAGTTCCTCGATCATTGCAAAATCGTCCTCAGCATCTATAGCAGCCAAATATTCATGTGCTTCTTCAAGTAAGTATTTTTTTAACGACTCATGTGTTTGTTTTTGATCCCAAGGACAGCCATTTGGACCTCTTAGCGTTGCAATAATCTGACGGAATGTTGTCCAATCTTTTAATGCCTCTTCTTGCGATTTGACAGGTGGTACATAGACTGTTGTTAAATTATTAACTTCTACACTTTGATCGAGTTCATAGAGAGGTACCGTAACAATCTGTTCTTGTGCAGACCCTGCAGCCGTCACAACCGTCACAGGGTACTCGTCATCATATTTCTCCATCAACGTTAGCTTTACTTCCGAGGCACTAAATGTATCGTATACTTGCGCGATCAAAATATGTTGACGCATGTTGATGTCATGCATTGAAAAACTGGTACCATCAAGCAATTGAAAACCTTCTATTGGATCAATTTTTAATGCACCAAAAATAGGATCTAAGAAACTCTGACCACCCTCAATAACTAACTTAATTTTGCCTTCATCCGCTGCTGCAATAAGCAGTTGCACTGTCTGTTCTGCAACTAATGGATGGCCTGGCACAGCATACATAATATCCTCAACAGCAGCAGCTTCAATAAGTGCATTTGCTATTTCCGCATAGACAGGCTGGAATGCATCATGTTTTTCATATACTTTATCAAAGCTTTCGAATTTAACACCCTCTGCTGCTAATTCCTCTAATACTGGGTGATCTATCGTACGTACATATAATTTTTTAGCAGCCTTTAATTTTCTATAAACACCCATTTGCAGCTGATTAAAATCCCCTGCACCTAAGCCAATAATTGTTAAAGTTTTCAATATTCACACCTACTTCTTTGAATTGAGCCAAAGTTGGTAAACAGCCATTCTACGTCCAAACGGCAATAAATACCACTCTTTCTCCATTAATACTCGTTTCTTCGCAATGACAGTCAGCATAACAAATGCCCCTATGGATACAGCTGTTAAACCCGTCACCATAGCTACCATACGTGAAGACAGTGAATGGCTTAAGATTGCCGATACAAACTGTAACCAGACAAGTACAACGACTGCCATACTGAAAGAGGCTGTCCCAACTTTTTTATAAAAATCGACAGATGCTAGCTGAATGCCAGTCAATGTTTTTAAATAAATAATTAGTAAAATCGCTGTTAATAATAATCCTATATCATTTACGATAGCCGCTCCTAATACACCTAACCAACCGATTAATCGTACATTCAGTATCATTTTTAGCAGAAAACCTAGCATTAAAAATAGAGCTGGCTTTTTTAATTTTCCATAGCCTTGTAAAATCGCTGTAAATGTAAGAATAATCGATAATGGTACAATTTGGAATACATAGACGATTAATACTTCGGATAAAGTATTCGTTTTGAAAAGCATTTCATTTAAATACGGCATAACTAGCATTAAACCCAAGGCTGCAGACCAGCCGAATAGTATGGACGCTTTGTACGTTAATTGTATAAATGGAACTGCACTGCGCCCCTCTTGTTTTTTAGATAAATGAGCAACAAGCGGAACAATAGCAAGCGACAATGAGGATGCAATGACAACACCTAGTTGAACTAAAGGTTGTCCACGATCATAAATACCTTTTGTTTCCTTCGCCATTGTAGGATTCATGCCATTATCAATTAATGCTGAATATATCGTAAACGAATCGACAAGCTGATATCCAAGTAGTAGAAGACCGCTCATACTGACACTTAAGCTTAGCCATGTCACCTCTTTAACAATGGGCAAACTTGAAATAGGATGTAGTTGTAGTTTAGTTAGCTTTAGCCCAAAACGTTTATATGAGATATAGGCAAGTAATAACAAGGCCGTAATTTCACCAATTACAGTACCAATAACAGCCATTTCACCTGCACCATAAAGGGATTTAGTAGTCGTCATAATGATAAATGTTCCTGCTAAAATAACAGTAACTCTTACCGCTTGTTCGAGGACTTGGGCATAAGCAATCGGCTCCATAATGCCTCTAGATTGGAAGCCACCTTTTAAAATAGCCAATGCTGGCATAACCAATACTACAAATGAGCCTGAGCGAATCAATGGTGCTAATTGAGCATCTCCCATCAATTGGGCAATTTTTTCAGCTCCTCCAAATAAAACAGCAAAAAACAGTAGCGATAACACCGTCAAATACCGGAAAACCACACGCATAATAGTGCTTCGTCTTTGATTACGTTCTATTGTATCAACAATGCAATCATTATCTGCAAGCATTTTAGAAATGGCTATAGCAAAGCCACTAGATGTCCAAACAACGAAAATCGATATAACTGGATATACCTGTTGATAGATATAAAAGCCTTCATCTCCAACTAGATTTTGAAAAGGTACACGATAAATTGCACTAAGAACCTTTACAATAAGAGCCGCTATTGTCAATAAGGCGGCACCCTTCATGTAGCTTTTCATGCCAAAACGTTGCGACATAAATTGCCCTCTTTCCTTCTTAACAATGCCAATAGTATAGCATATCTCAAAAGTTTGACGCGCTAAGGAGCTATACTGTTCCTATATTGACCAATCTTTATGTACGCAAAAAAAGTTATTGTTCAGCCTTAAAGGTCATCGCAATAACTTTTCCATGCATCAACTATTCATTTGTTTAGCTAAGAAGTTTGCAGCTGTTTCCACTACTTTTACCTCTACTTCACCGACAAAATGTACTTTAGATAAGGCAATAATGCAACCTATCGGATCACCGTTCACCATAATAGGTGTCGCACAATACGATTTCACTTGCTCATATTGCCCAGGGACAATTTCAATCGTTGTCTCCATTTTTTCTATTTTTGTTGAGCGCTCTTCCATGAAGCTCTCCGCAAAGGATGTAATGCGACGGTTAATATATTCCTTTTTACCAATCCCTGCAACTGCGATTACCTCATCGCGGTCAGTGACAAATGCTGGTGTTCCTAATGTTTCATAAAGTGTTTCAACATATTCTCTTGCAAATTCACCCAAATCATTGATGGGCGAATATTTTTTTAATATGACTTCACCTTCACGGTCCGTATAAATTTCAAGCGGGTCGCCTTCACGAATACGTAGCGTCCTACGAATTTCTTTCGGAATAACCACACGCCCTAAATCATCAATACGACGAACAATTCCTGTTGCCTTCATTCTAATGCCTCGCTTTCGCTACAATGAAATTTTTATTCAACTATAGTATGGTTTTTTTTTAAACAATCTATGCAAAAACTGAAGAAAAAGGATTTCACAACCATCAAATTTTTTCAAAAAACTTTATTACTTACATCAATCAACTCCTTATTAGATTACCCAAGGAACAAATTTCTATAATCAATTCATAAAAAAAACTGGAAAAATAAAAAGGCTATCTTATCTCTTCCATAAAAAGATAAGATTAGCCTTTTGCTATTTTTTTGCCTTATCGATAATTTGCATTAGCTCTTCCAAAATATCAAAGGGTGGATATTTTCCGCTCTTACGCTCATCGATTGTTAATTTCAACTGCATGCCATCCATACCAAAGCCAACAGCACGCTCAAACTTCATTGACGCTTCAATAATCTTACTGCCATCGACATTGGCTGTCCCCTGTTCGGATAATAGGATAGTAATAATTTTTTGCTTTTCCTTTACAGATACTACTCCAGCACCTAAGCCCCAAACCTTCATTCTTGCTATTCGTAGTAAACGCTCTGTTTCTATTGGAAGATCGCCAAATCGATCCTCCAATTCCTCCATGATTTCTTCGTACTCCTCCACCTGATCCATTGCCTTAATACGTTTATACATTTGGATTTTTTGATACCCATCTGGAATATAGGCATCGGGGATATAAGCATCAACACTTAGCAATATTTCTATATCTGGCTTTTCTTCTTTTTTCACGCCTGTTTGACGTTCAGCAATGGCATCCTGAAGCATTTGTGAGTATAAATCAAAGCCGACTGAATCGATAAAGCCATGCTGCTGCGCACCAAGTAAGTTACCTGCTCCCCGAATAGATAAATCACGCATAGCAATTTTAAAGCCGGAGCCTAGCTCAGTAAATTCTTTAATTGCCTGCAATCGTTGTTCCGCTACATCTGTCAATACTTTGTCACGCTGGTACATAAAGTACGCATAGGCTACCCTGTTAGAGCGACCAACACGTCCACGTAATTGATAGAGCTGCGCTAAGCCCATGCGATCAGCATCATGAACAATTAATGTATTCACATTTGGTATATCGACGCCTGTCTCAATAATGGTTGTTGTAACAAGCACATCATAGTCACCCTCTAAAAAGGCTAAAATCACAGATTCCAGCTCTGACTCTGTCATTTTTCCATGCGCAAAGCCTATACGTGCTTCAGGGACAAGCACTTGAATCTCCTCAACCTTCCGAGCCATATCTTCTACTCGGTTATATAAATAAAACACTTGTCCGCCACGCGCCATTTCCCGCTCGATAGCTTCTCGCACTAATGCACCACTGTGCTCCATCACATATGTTTGAACCGGGAATCGGTTAGCAGGAGGCGTTTCAATAACAGATAAATCTCGGACTCCTACCATTGACATGTGAAGTGTCCTCGGGATTGGAGTTGCCGTTAAAGTTAAAACATCAACATTTGTCTTTAGCTGTTTAATTTTTTCCTTATGTGTCACACCAAAGCGTTGTTCTTCGTCAACAATTAACAAACCAAGATCTTGGAAAATTAAATCTTTAGATAAAATTCGATGTGTTCCTATAACTATATCAACGCGCCCCTCTTTTAAGCCTTTTAATGTGGCAGACTGCTCCTTTTTCGTTCGGAAACGAGATAACAGGCCAACATTAATGGCAAAATCCTGAAAGCGCTCACGGATGGTTTCATAATGCTGCTGGGCTAAAATCGTTGTAGGAACGAGGAATGCAACCTGTTTACCATCTTGAATAGCTTTAAATGCTGCACGAATGGCTACCTCGGTTTTACCATAGCCTACATCACCGCACACTAAACGGTCCATAGGGCGTTCTCGCTCCATATCTCGTTTCACTTCTACAATAGAACGTAGCTGATCCTCTGTTTCCTCATAAGGGAACAATGACTCGAAATTACGCTGGTCATCATTATCAGGTGTAAAAGCATGCCCCTTCTCAGCTTCACGCTTCGCATATAGCTTAATTAAATCGTCGGCAATATCCTGTACAGCAGAAGATACCTTCGCTTTAGCCTTTTTCCATTCAGCGCCACCTAATTTATGTAGCTTCGGTTCACGATCCTCTGACGCCACATATTTTTGGATTAAGTCTATTTGTTCTACAGGTACGTATAGTTTATCGTCTGCACGATAGCGAATATGCAAATAATCCTTATGTGTACCATTGACCTCTAATGTTTCTACACCAATATATTTACCAATCCCATGATGAACATGTACAACATAATCACCTGGTTTAATTTCCGTATAGCTTTTAATACGTTCAGCATTAGTCATTTTTTGTGTACGTGCTTTTTTCTTTGCCTGCTGTTTAAAAAGCTCGTCTTCTGTCACAATTGCTAGACGTTGCAGTGGCAATTCAAAGCCACTCGACAAGCCACCATCTACTATATAAATACCAGGTTCTGTTGGTTCACCAATAGCCGTATGAATATCGTATTCTCCAAGCATGTGCTGAACTCGTTTAACACGTTCTTTATCTCTTGCAACAATCAGTACGGTAAATTTACCAAGTAACCAACGTTCGACTTCAGTTTGAAGCAATGACATTTGTCCGTGAAATTGCTGCATTGGCTTACAAGAGAAATTAGTTGTCTTATTAAACGTTATTCCAGCAAATGTTCTTGAAAATAATGAAAATGATAGCTTCTGTTGTGACAACATTGCTTGTATTTCTTTTAATGTAAAGGCAGGTTTGACATCATGAACCATTTTTCCTTCTTCAATTAAAGATAAAAACCATTCATCCTCTTCACGTTCCCATGCATCCATCACTTCCTGAATGCGTCCAAGCTCGTCAAAGAGCACAATACCATCTTGTGCAAAATAATCTCCTAAATAAGCTGTTTTATCGTATAATAATGAGCCGTATTTATTTACGTAGTCGGGTAAATTCCCTTGCTGTAACAATTCAATATCATATTGAATATATTGATACAGAAGTTCCTTTGTCTCCTGCTTTTTAACCTTCTTTAGGCTTGCAGCCAATGCCGCTTCTAAACGGCCTGCTAATGCCTGCCTTTCTAACTTAGTTAGAATGACCTCTGAAGCAGGAAGAATACGAATCTTTTGTAATTTATCAATCGAACGTTGATCATCTGCTGAAAATGTTCGTATGGAATCAACCTCAGTATCAAATAATTCAATTCGAATAGGTGCTTCCAAATAAGGTGGATAAATATCTAGTATGCCTCCACGCAACGCAAATTCTCCAGGTGTCGTTACCATTGAATTACGCACATAGCCCATTTCAACTAATGTTTGTAACCAAGTATCTATTTCAATCTCATCGCCTACAGCTGTTTGTAAAAAATATTGTAGCCAATGTTCCTTAGGCTGCATTATTTTCCGTAAACCTGCCACTGGTATGACGTAGACAGCCTTCTCACCTCTAGCTAAGCAATCGAGTGTTGCAATTCGCTCCGCACGTAGTTCTGGTGAAGCAACAGAAAGGTCTGCTGCAATGAATTCATCCGCTGGATAATAATGAACATGCTCTTCACCTAATATTCCAGCAAGCTCATCAACCATCTTTTGTGCCTGCAGTAGATTAGGAGAAACAATGTAGATTGGCTTCTTCACATGCTCAAATAACGCATCGACCATTACGGGGCGTGCGCTTCCTGTTAAACCAGTAATAAGCTGTGATGCAGTTTGACCGCTCTGAATCTCCTGTAAAAATGATGTAATATGTTTATCCTGCGACACAAGCTGTCGTAAAACCTCCACAGTCAAAAGCTCCTTTCAGCATAAAATTCTAAATTTTCAATGCTATTATTCTAGTACTATTTTATTTATCTTTCTTATCAGCTATTTTATAAAATGGAAAAAGCCTTGAACACACATGAAGTGCGTCAAAGCATCCTTCCAATTATTGAATCCATTTATTGAGTGCGTGATAATCTGGATATTGTTTCAGCGAATCCTCACATTGCTCACAAATGCAGTGCACAGTCGTTTGTCCATGTTGATCTTTCTCAACATAATCATCTGCTTCTCCCAATTCAAAAATATGCAATTTTCGAATTGTATCATCTGCATCAAATGGTAGTGTCCCTATTTCTACTTCACAATGCCGACATCGGTAGCGAACTGACATCTCCAAATCATCCTCCTTTAAGCAGCTTTCTACTTAAAGTATAGACATTTATAAAACGGATTATGCACTTTCCAATGGCATCCGCATTGCAATAACTTGAAAATTAGAGAATTGATTTTTGCTTGTAGTAAAGACTAATCACTACAAACATCAGCTGTCATGATAGTAAAAGGTCTGTAGTCATTCACCTTAAACCAGTCCAATTATCCAAAGACTTTAACGGAAATTTATTAGTGGCATTCCATCTATTTGCTAGCGTTAAAGTGATTCATCACATCAAGAAATGGCTTTGAAAGAGATGCTTCAACAGCATTTACAGAATTTTCAATGGCTTCTTCAATAAGACCTTGATCGTCCTTTGAAAATCTTGCTAATACATAGTCTGCTACCTTCATACCAGCTGGTGGGCGGCTAATCCCTACTCGGATACGATTAAATTCCTGAGTACCAAGATGCTGAATTAAGGATTTAATGCCGTTATGACCACCTGCACTTCCTTTTTGTCGCAGACGTAATTTACCTGTTTCTAAATCTAAGTCATCATAAATAACAATCAAATCTTCTACATCAATATCAAAATAATCCATAAGGGGACCGACACATTCCCCTGATAAATTCATATATGTTAAAGGTTTAACAAGTAGAACCTTTCCCTCAGGTCGATGTACAGTTGTATACATCCCATTAAATTTCGAGTTTGTTAAAGGTGTCCCCCATTTTTCTGCTAATGCATCAATAACATCAAAGCCAATATTATGTCTTGTATGTTCATAAGGTTTACCTGGATTTCCTAATCCAACGATAATTTTCATAAGTACCTCTCTCTTCTTTCCAATCTAATAGTCATTATTTTACCATATAGCACACCTAGAAAGCATTTTGTACAATCCTACTGACATAAAAAAAGGCTAATAAGAAAGCCGTAGCCTCCTTATTAGCCTTACCTATTATTTACTTTTATACTTGCTCTTCCACACTTTCTGTAGTCTCTTCCCCTACAGAAGGAGGCGCCACAACGGTTACTAATATATAGTCATCTTCACTGATGATTTCAACAGGTATTTTTTCACGAATATCTGCTACCGTTAGGGTTTCCCCGATTTTCAATGCTGAAATATCAACATCAATTGATTCAGGTAACGCCGCAGGTTTTACTTTCACTTTCAATTCTAAGTTAGGCTGCATTAAAATACCGCCCTCACTTACTCCAACTGACTGACCAAGTAATTTAATCGGAACATCAGCTTCTAACTCTTCAGCCATATTAATAGCTAAAAAGTCGACATGATTTACTTCATCTTTCAATGAACATTGCTGTACCTCTGACACAACAGCATTCACTTTTTTCCCCTCTAACTCTAGTGAAAACACACTATTTTGCCCATTTTTTTGAATGGATTTTTTAAAATCTTTTGCAGCAATAGAAATTGGGGTTGAATCTAACTTATAGCCGTAAATAACTGCAGGAATGGCTCCCCCTTTTCTAAGTTGGGTTAATGTCGAACGATGCCCAGTTTCGCGCCTTGTAACACTTAATACTGTACTCATACCTCTTTATTCCCCTTCCAAGAAAATTATTTACGCCTTATCAACAATGTATTTGTTGAAGGCTATGATAATATTTAGCTCTATTTTTTAACTTAGAGTAAATATTATTAAGACACATTATCTATTATACCCCTTTGTGAGATGATTCACACCAAAAGCACTCATCTATTACGTCACCTTCACAAAAATGAATATAAAAAAGACAAATCCACCCAAAAAGGTAGATTTGTCTTTAACTCGCCATATTTATTAATCAAATAGAGTACTTACAGATTTGTTTTCATAAACACGAGAAATAGCATCAGCCATTAATTTAGCTACAGAAAGCTCCGTAATTTTAGGCGATTTTTTCTCTGCTGGCAACTGAATTGTATTTGTCACAACTAATTCTTTAATAGAAGAGTTTTCAATACGTTCAATCGCTGGGCCAGATAATACAGGGTGTGAGCAGCAAGCATAAACTTCTTTAGCGCCAGCAGCACGTAAAGCATCGGCACCAATTGTAATTGTACCTGCTGTATCAATAATATCATCAATCAAGATTGCCACTTTACCATCAACATTACCAACAATGTTCATAACTTCCGCAACATTTGGTTTCGGACGACGTTTGTCAATAATTGCAATCGGTGCTTTTAATCGTTCAGCCATTTTACGAGCACGTGTTACCCCACCATGGTCTGGTGAAACAATCACGATTTCATCATCTGGAATACCTTTAGATTTGAAGTAATCAGATAGTAATGGTACCGCCATTAAGTGGTCAATTAAGATATCGAAGAAACCTTGGATTTGAGGTGCGTGTAAATCTAATACGATAACACGTGTTGCACCAGCAGTCTCAAGTAGGTTAGCCACTAATTTAGCTGTAATTGGCTCACGCGCCTTTGCTTTACGGTCTTGGCGTGCATAACCATAATAAGGCATTACAACGTTTACTGTACGAGCAGACGCACGTTTAACTGCATCTACCATAATTAAAAGCTCCATTAAATGTTCGTTTACTGGTGCAGAAGTAGACTGCACGATAAACACATCACAACCACGAATACTTTCTTCAATGCTAATTTGAACTTCTCCATCGCTGAAGTGCTTAACAGAAGATTTACCTAATTCAACGCCCATTTCCTGCGCAATTTCTTGAGCTAATGGATTATTGGAATTAAGTGAAAATATTTTTAATTGTGAGTTTGCATAATGATACGGCATGATGGCCTCCTGTTTAGTTGATAATTATTTTGAATTTAATTTGCTTACATAATTCGGTTTGTTTTCTTGTCGTGCACGAGCTATTGCTAGTGCGTCTTCAGGAACTTCTTTAGTAATTGTAGAACCTGCTGCAATAAATGAACCTTTTCCAACTTTCACTGGTGCTACTAAGTTAGTATTACATCCTACAAATACATCATCTTCAATAATTGTTTTGAACTTGTTTTTTCCATCATAATTTACTGTAATGGAACCACAGCCAATATTGACGTTACTGCCTATTTCTGCATCACCAATATAGCTTAAATGTGATACTTTCGTGTCATTATCTAGCTTGCTTTTCTTCACTTCTACAAAGTTACCAATTTTCACATGGCTACCGATGTCTGAAAGTGGTCGAATATGAGCAAATGGCCCAATAGCTGTATCATCCGCAATAGCGCTTTCACGTACAACAGAAGAATGTACAGTTGTGCGGTCACCAATACGACTATCTACAATTTGAGTATTTGGTCCAATTATGCAATCTTCACCGATAACAGTGGCACCTTCAATCATTGAGCCTGGTTGAATAACCGTATCGCGCCCAATAACTGCGTCTGCGCTAATATGCGTTGTTTCAGGATGTATAATTGTGACACCATTACGCATATGTTTTTCATTGATTCTCGTACGCATTAATGTCTCAGCTTGTGACAAAGCTACACGATCATTGACACCTAATGTTTCTTCAAAATCATCAGTGACATAAGCTTCAACAATATCACCTTGCTTTTGTAAAATTTCAATGACATCCGGTAAATAATATTCACCTTGTGCATTGTCATTTTTCACAAGCTTCAATGTTTCAAATAACAATTTGTTATCAAAGCAGTATGTGCCCGTGTTTATTTCTTTTACTAATTGCTGTTCTGCTGAAGCGTCCTTTTGCTCAACAATTTGCTCAACCTGTCCGTTATCGCCACGTAAAATACGACCATAGCCAGTTGGATTTTCCGCAATCGCTGTTAAAATAGTTGCTTTAGCATTCTTTGCTTGGTGATGTTCGAATAAAGCCTGCATTGTTTCAGGACGAATTAGTGGTGTATCCCCACATACAACTAATGTAGTTCCTTCTTCGTTACCTAAAATAGCCTCAGCTTGTTGAACAGCATGAGCTGTACCTAGCTGTTCGGCCTGCAGAACATACTCGCTTTTATCTCCAAGCTGTTGTTGCACTTTCTCTGCACCATGTCCAACAACCGTTACAATGCGATTTACATCTAACGTTTGAATATGATCCACCACATGTTGCACCATTGGTTTCCCACATACTGGATGGAGCACTTTATATAATTTGGACTTCATACGTGTACCTTGACCTGCAGCCAAAATGACAGCAAAAATATTGCTCATCTGTAAGTCCTCCAATACGCTCATTTTCTCTTATGACTATATAGCAAAATTCATCTATTTTCAAGGCATGTAGAGTTGACAAAAAGATGAATTACAAAATCCATTGCACCTTATGCTCGATTGTCATGAAGTATATCCTAAAATTACTCATATTCTCTTTTTATCAAAATAAAAAGAACCCTTCCTACTAGAAGAGTTCTTCCTCATTTTCTACACATTAATTTGTAGCAAATCCTTTAATAGGTATTTATTCCCTTTTTATTACACACCAATACCCTCTAATTCTTCCTCTTTGCCCGTTTCCTCTATTTCGCTAGAGTTATGATAGGCGTTTAAAATGATCTCTTGAATTTTATTTCGAGTGTCAGAATTAATTGGATGCGCAATATCTCTAAACTCCCCATCCGGTGTTCGTTTACTTGGCATAGCTACGAATAAACCAGTATTTCCATCAATTACACGAATATCATGAACAACAAACTCATTGTCAAGTGTAATGGAAGCAATCGCACGCATGCGACCATCCGTCTGTACTCGACGTAATCTCACATCAGTAACTTCCATTTTCTCACCACCTCTCTTCTTAGATGCCTTCATGAAAATATCATATCCTCAATTACCGAATATTTTCCTTTTAATAGTCTATCAAATTTTCTAAAAAATTTGAATACTTATTAGAATAATATTTTTTCTTATATACGGAATTTTTGACAATTGTTTGTCAGCTTAAAAAAATTCCCTAAAAAGAAGAGCCTTTCTTTTTAGGGAACTTAACGAATTATTTTATTTTACGATTGCGATAACTTCGATTTCTACTTTCACATCTTTCGGAAGACGAGCTACCTCTACAGCTGAACGTGCTGGTTTATGGTCACCAAAATGGCCTGCATAAACCTCATTCATTGCGATAAAGTCGTTCATATCCTTCATAAAAACCGTTGTTTTCACAACATGATCTAAAGAAGTTCCAGCTTCCGCTAAAACTGCTTTTAAATTAGCGAACACTTGATTTGTTTGAGCAGTAATATCGCCTTCCACTAATTCACCTGTAGCTGTTAATGGAATTTGACCAGAGCTATAAAACATACCGTTAACAATAATCCCCTGTGAATATGGTCCGATTGCTGCTGGCGCATTTGTTGTTGCTACTACTTTCATTTGTCATGTCCCCTTTTAGAAAAATAGTTACCTTCACTTAATGCAATTGTACGATCTTTTTCGTTTACTTCATGAAGCTTTACAAGTGAATAATAATCATCTACTAAAGTTTCGTCCGCATGCTCAGCCTCCACAAGCACCGCGATGCCTGCTAGCTGACAGTCAAATTCCTCTAATAGATTTTTCATGCCGTTCATAGTACCACCGACCTTCATAAAGTCGTCAGTAATTAACACACGTTGTCCACTCTTCATGCTTCTTTTTGATAATACCATTGTCTGAATTCTTCTGGAAGAACCAGACACATAGTTAATGCTAACTGTAGAGCCCTCAGTTACTTTACTGTCTCTTCTCACAACTACTACTGGTACATTTAAATGTCTTGCAATGGCATGGGCAATGGATATCCCCTTAGTTGCTACAGTCATTATGACATCAATTTGTTGATCTGCAAAGGCAGAAGCAAAGACCTTTCCTACACGATTTATTAAATCTGGGTTTCCTAGCAAATCTGTCATAAATAAGTAACCGCCTGGTAACAATCGATCTGAATGTTCAAGCTCTGCCTTTAAATCCTGAATGACTAAACGTACTTCTGCCTCGGACATCTTCGGAATATACTTTACTCCTCCAGCAGCACCTGGCACTGTCATCAATAACCCGATTCCTTTTTCTTCGAATGTTTCCTTTACAATCGTTAAATCCTCACTAATGGATGACTTCGCAGATTGATATAGTTCTGAAAAATAAGTTAGCGGGATCAGCTGATGTGGATGTTCTAGTAAGTAGTACGTCATATCAACTAGTCGTTCACTACGCTTCCATTTCATGCGACCCTCTCCTAAACACGAATATTTATAGGTAAAATTAACACAAATTTGCGTTTCTAAGCAAGCGTATTCCGCTCACCTAAAATTCGCACTGCATAAACTTCCTCACAAAAACCACGTAAACCATTATAAATGCGACTAACACGAGCTTCACTATCAACTAGTCCAAACACAGTCGGGCCGCTTCCACTCATTAACGTAGCATCTGCACCAAAGCGTTTCATTTGTTCTTTTAACATCACAACTTCTGGATGTAAGTTAAATGTTACAGTTTCCAAAACATTTCCTAATGAAGAACATAATAGCTCATAATCTTTTGTTTCTATCGCTTGTATCATTTGCTTGGTATTTGGATGTTTCAACCCTTCAACCTTAAGACCCCCATATACCTCAGCCGTTGACACGCCAATTTTAGGCTTTGCTAATACAACCCAACAGTTTGGAGGGGCTGGTAATTCAGCTATTTTTTCTCCACGGCCTGTAGCGAGTGCTGTGCCACCATAGACACAAAACGAAACATCCGAGCCAATTTTAGCACCCAGCTCCGCTAATTCATCTATCGATAACCCTAAATCCCAAAGCTCATTTAGTCCCTTTAATGTAGCTGCTGCATCACTACTGCCACCTGCAAGTCCAGCCGCAATGGGTATTTCCTTTTCAATAGTAATGGATACACCTTGCCTAATGCCGTATGTATCTTTAATGAGACGCGCTGCCTGATACGCAAAATTACGATGATCATTTGGTACAAAATTATCTGTTGAAATAATTTGAATAACACCGTCTTCTCGAGATTCAAGACTGATACGATCAGCTAAATCGACAGTTGTCATAACCATCTCTACTTCGTGAAAATTATCTGGCCTTTTATAAAGTACATCTAATGTTAAATTGATTTTTGCAGGCGCCTTTACATAAAGCATCTTTCTTCCTCCCTTATAGCTACACGTATAAACAGTTCTTTTTTTCGCGCAAGATTATTCATTTTATTTTACCATAATGAGAATGCGAAAATGGAAAAAAAGAACCGTTTACCCTGTTCGGAGTAACGGCTCTCTCTCGTCAGTTGTATTTGTTGTGTCAGTAAGGATTTTTATCCTTGCTGAATGAAACTTTATAAGATGACTACTTTAATAAAAATAGCCTACTTATGCTCTTGCTCATTACTTGCCCGTTCAGCCATTTCTATGGCACGTTTGACCATATTACCAGCATCTCGAGCTTTTATGCCGCCCCAGCCTTCCTTTTGCACAACATCATAAAATCCAAGCTCTTTTGCGATCTCTTCTTTTAATCGAGGTGACATGATACCTTTTCTAGGCATATAAACTCCTCCTTTAACAACTGACGAATTTAGTATGCCCGTGAAAACGCAAAACACTCATGTAGTTTTTAACATACATGAGTGTTTCTAAAATATAGAAATAAGTACTAGAAACTATTTTGCGACAGCAGCTTTTGCTTCGTCTAAAAATGTAATCTCTACTGCTTCAGTTAAAATATCTGTGTAGCTATACGATACGCGCTTGCACGTATTGTCTTCTTGATCGAGCTCTACTACAAAGATAGCGCGATATGTCTCACGTAATATCCCTGCACACTCAACCGTTTTCTTGCGACCACCATTTGCTTTTAATTGCAAACGTTTACCCAAATGACAATCCAACGACTTTTTAATGTCCGCTAAAGTTTTTGGCATTTTCGCTTACACCTCACTACTAACTAGTATAAGCGAATCGCCCAAAAATGTCAACAAAATATAATATTTTATCAGCCCATTATAAATCTTGTCAACTTATTTTTTATAAAAAGCATATATTTTTTTACATCCATGAAAAAATGTTAACAAAAATTCTTACTTTGCAAACACAGGATATAGTGCATCGGCTAATTTTCCAAACTCTTGAATAGTAAGTGTTTCTCCTCGACGAGTTGGCTCAATTGTAGCTGCCTCTAATGCCTGTAAAATTTGTTCCTTTTGTGCCTTCCCATTTGGTAAACCAGCTTGCAGATTATTGTAGATTGTTTTTCTTCTTTGAACAAAAGATGCTCGAGTCACAACAAATAAAAAATCCTCATCTATTACTTTTACTGGTGGCTCGTCATGCTTGATGAGCCGAATAACCGCTGAATCGACATTTGGTTGTGGCATAAACACTGTTTTTGGTACAGTCATAGCAATATCAGCCTTAACATAATACTGAATCGCAATAGATAATGAACCATATTCCTTCGTTCCAGGCTTAGCCGTTATACGATCAGCCACCTCTTTTTGCATCATGACAACAAAACCTCGGATTGGTAATCGGTCATTTAGCAATTTCATTAAGATTGGGGTAGTAACATAATACGGTAGATTGGCAACGACCATAATATCTTCAATACCTGGCATTTCCTCCGCAATAATCTTTGCAACATCTGCTTTAAGAATGTCAGAGTGGATAATAGACACATTATTATATGGACTAAGTGTGTCTTCTAGCACAGGTAATAAACGTTGATCAATTTCAAAGGAAACAACCTTTTTGGCACTTCTCGCCAAATGCTCTGTTAGGGCACCAATACCAGGACCAACTTCAATTGCGCCACTATTTTCCGTTAAATTTGCGTGACTTACAATATTTCGTAAAATATTAGGATCAATTAAAAAGTTTTGTCCTAAGCTTTTTTTAAATGAAAATCCATACTTTTTTAAAATTTCCTGTGTACGAATTGGTGTTGCAATATCCTTATGCATCATTTTCCTCCTGATCTAACTGTGCGACCGCCGCACCAAATTGCTGTTCTGTAATCTGAAACATTTTTAACCTTTTATGAAGCTGTTTACCGTTTGTAGCACCAATATTTAAAATTTCTCCCAGTCGATCACGTCGCTGTTTTGATTGTGGATAGCCAATCAAACGCGCTGTCATTAAATCTTCCAGTGTAATATCATCTTCATTTGGCACATCTTGTTTAGGGGTATAGACATGTCGTAATGCTTCCCGTATATCATCGTCAGCTGCATGCTCAATCCCCAAGCCTTTACCATTCTTCGCAATTGTTTTGGCTTTTGGTAAAAAGGCATGTTTCACTCCTTGAACACGCTCTTCAATAATGGCACGTATTCGACGTCCTGGGTAGTCAGGATCCGTAAATACAATAACACCACGCTTTTCTTGAGCATGTTGGATTCGCTTCAATGTTTCTTCAGAGATAGCAGATCCATTTGTTTCTATAGTATCTGCTTGTACGGCACGCTTAATAGCTGTCGTATCATCTTTTCCTTCAACGACAATGATTTCTTTTATTTGCAAAAAGACTCCTCTTTTCTATCTACCTTATCTTCTGACCATTTTACAACTGCAAGATACCGTTTGTACAGAAATACAGGGTTTGAACGAGCCTTCTAGCGAACGTACCGTCAAACATTGCTAATAATTAGCATTCCAACGCTTTCTTTCAAGGGGCGTTTGTTGTACTTACTGTTTAAACAGTTGTTAAAACAAAAAAAAGCCTCCCTGCCAGTCAAAACAGGAAAGCTCCATTAGTGAAATAACATTTTGATTAATTTTACAATTTTTTTAATTTAATACTTTAATACGCACTTTCTTACGTCCCCAGTTACGTGCCTGAGCATCTGTTTGTACAAGTATATCGATCTTATTACCCTTAATTGAGCCACCAGTATCTCCAGCGATAGCTGTACCATAGCCTTCAACCCATACTTTTGAGCCTAATTTAATAACAGAAGGGTCAACTGCGATTACCTTCATACCAGAATTTGAACGCAAGTTTATACCAGTTGCTGATGTACCAGTACAACCGTTGCAATATGGTGTATAAGCTGTTGCCGTTACATAGAATTCTTTACCACTAGCTGGCTCTGCTGAACCACGTGACACAGTTGCTGCACTTGCAACGACTGTTTTTGTGCCAACTGCAACGACTTGTTTTTTTGGCTCTTTTAAAACTGCCTCTGCTTGTAGGTTTTTAGCTACAACCTTGCCATTTTCTTTGACAACTTCATACGTACGAGAAATTGAGCCCTTCTCGCCCGTTGCCACTACCTTTTGTTTCCCCTTTTGCAATGAAGCATCCTGCTTCTTTTCAACTGCGAAATCTAAAGAGTCTTCCACTACATCGATAACCTTTTCTACGCGAACTACTGCGATTTTACTCTGTGGAGTAATAACGTCCTCCAGGTTATTTTCGACACGATCGAATTCATTTAACTGAATTCCTTGTTGTTTTAAAAAGTTAGCGACCGTAGTCGAAGTGGACCATACTTGTCTTTTGTTTACGCCATCGACAAGCGCTACTTGAAACGCTTTTTGAATATCGATTTTGTTCTCTGCTCCTAGTTCAGTATCTAGACCTTGTGCTAAAGAGTCGTGTTCAGATACTTCAATATTTGCTTCCTTCAAAATGTCTTTCACTAGTGTTTCAGTTGTCCAAACTTTTGACTGATTTCCATCAACTGAAATAGTTACTTCTTTTGCCTGTTCCCATTGAATTGCTAATCCATTAACAATTTTGGTGTTCAGAGAGGGTGATATTTTATCATGCGCTGCTACATCTATATTTCGATCTTGTAATAATTGTTCTACAGTTTTGGCATGTGTTGAAACTTCGATTGTTTCTCCGTTTGCTTCAAGCGTTACGGCTTTTTTCGTACCTTGATAAAGTACGAAAGAGATTACAGATACAAACAGGACAAGTGAAATAATTCTTATCACTGCTTGCTTACTCCTCAATGATCCTAAGAACAAGTTTTTCATGGAATTATTTGACATGAAAAAACGCCTCCTTAATACAAGGTTGGATTATACGGACTAGTTTTGGCACTGTCAACCCGAAAGTATTTCTCTGAAAATTGACTTCTATGTTTTTGCCAACCACAAACCCTGTATTGGAGGCATCTAAGCTAGTTAATTGTCAATCCCAAAAAAAATTTTCGCATTGGCGGTAGTTGCTTGTGCAATTTCCTCAATTGTTAACCCCTTCAATCGCGCAATTTCCTCCGCAACTAAGGGCACAAAGCTTGGTTCATTACGCTTACCTCGATGTGGATGTGGCGCCAAATATGGTGCATCTGTTTCAATCATCAAGTGCTCTAGAGGTATTTCCGTAGCCACTTCCTTTGGCAGACGTGCATTTTTGAATGTCACTGGTCCACCAAGACTAATCATAAAATTCATAGCTATACATTCACGTGCTGTTTCTACACTCCCACTAAAGCAGTGCATAACACCCCCTACGGATGCTGCGTTTTCTTCACGCAAAATTTGTACAACATCCCCTGTTGCATCCCTGTTATGAATAATGATTGGCAAACCTAACTTTTGCGCTAATTGAATTTGCTTGCGGAAAAGTGCTTGTTGAACTTCTTTTGGTGACTTATCCCAATAATAGTCCAAACCTGTTTCACCAATGCCAACTATTTTTGGATGTGCAGCTAATTCCTCAATCCAATCTAAATCTTGTTGCGTACAATCAATAGCGTCTACTGGATGCCAGCCAATGACACCATAAACAAAATCATATTGCTCTATTAATTGCATTGTTCTATTAATGGTTTTACGGTCAAAACCAATAACAACCATTTTCTCTACTCTAGCTTCAAGGGCTCTATCAATTACCTCTTGAAGGTCTTCCTCATACTGATCTGCATTCAAATGTACATGTGTATCAATAAACATCTTCATTCTCCTAACATCGATTTTATTAAAATTTATTATTTCATATTTTTCGTAAGCATTACAATTTTGTTACAAACCATTCGGTATTGTGACATTCCACTTAATCGACAATACTTGCAATGATTCTATATACCCATAAAATCACATTTTTCACACCATATAAATTATTTCAAAATAACAATAACCTAATTTCTCTAACAGATTTGAAAAGCCTGCTGAATAATATGTATTCAGCAGGCCTTTCTTAGATTGTTACTTTACTTTTGCACCATTTTCTAGTTTTGGATCAACTGATGCTAATTTTAAAATTCCATCTTTTTCACCAGCTAGAATCATTCCTTGTGATAATTCACCACGTAGTTTAACTGGCTTCAAGTTTGCTACGACAATCACTTTTTGACCGATTAATTCATCAGGTGTATAGAATTTTGCAATACCTGAAACTACTTGGCGTTGCTCATATCCAAGATCCACTTGAAGCTTTAATAATTTATCTGCTTTTGGAACAGTTTCACATGCCGTAACAGTCGCCACACGCAAATCAATTTTCATAAAATCATCAATGGTAATTTCAGGAATTTCTGGGTTTTCGTCAGTCTCTGGAGTCTTTTTAGTCTCTTCTTCTTGTGGTGTTTTCACAGAGCCACGCATTTCCTCACGAATATAAGCAATTTCAACTTCATTTTCCAAGCGTGGGAAAATTGGTATCCCTTTTTCTACCACTTTAATGTTTGTTGGAATAGTATTGCCGAATGTTTCAATTGTATCCCATGCTAAGAATTTGTCATCTAAACCTAACTGATCGATCATACGTTTCGGTGTTGTTGTCATAAATGGTTGTAACATGACAGCAATTTGGTGTAAGCTCTCTGCCAAATTTCGCATAACGGCTCCTAATTTTGGCTTATCTGACTCTTCTTTTGCTAACACCCAAGGCTGTGTCTCATCTATATATTTATTAGTACGCGACACCAGTGTCCATAAGTCAGCAAGAACAACACTAAATTGCATTTTTTCCATACTTTCTTCATATTTAATACGCACCGACTCAGCTTGCTCTTTTAATGCTGCATCAAATTCTGTTGATTGAAGATTTTCTGTAGGAATAATACCATCAAAATATTTATTAATCATTGAAATAGTTCGATTTAGTAAATTTCCTAAATCGTTCGCCAAATCAAAGTTTGTACGTTCAATAAATGATTCTGGCGAAAATACACCATCAGAGCCGAATGGTAATTCACGTAAAAGGAAGTAACGTGTCGCATCTAGGCCATAACGTTCGATTAACATTTCTGGATAAATGACATTGCCTTTTGATTTAGACATTTTACCGTCTTTCATCATAATAAAACCATGTGCAAATACTTTTTTCGGTAATGGTAAATCTAACGCCATTAAGAAAATTGGCCAATAAATTGTATGGAAGCGCACAATATCTTTCCCTACTACATGTACGTCTGCTGGCCAGTACTTGTTGAATAGTGTTTCATCGTCAGACAGGTACCCTAGAGCTGTAATATAATTCGTTAATGCATCCACCCATACATAAATGACATGCTTTGGATCCCCAGGTACTTTAATCCCCCAATCGAAGGACGTTCTTGATACTGATAAATCTTCTAGCCCTGGTTTAATGAAGTTATTAATCATTTCATTTTTTCGTGATTCTGGCTCAATGAATTCTAGGTTTTCTTCATAATAAGTTAATAAACGATCTGCGTATTTCTTCATATTAAAGAAGTACGATTCTTCTTTTACTTTGTGTACTGGTCGACCACAGTCTGGACAGTTCCCATCAACTAATTGAGTTTCTGTAAAGAATGACTCACATGGTGTACAATACCAGCCTTCATATTCGCCTTTATAAATATCACCATTATCTAAAAACTTTTGGAAAATCTTTTCGACAGCTTTCGTATGTCGCTCTTGCGTCGTCTGTATAAAATCATCATAAGAAATATCCATTAAAGACCAAAGCTTTTTCGCAGCATCTGCAATTTCATTTACATAATCTTGAGGGTGTTTCCCCGCTTCGGCTGCTTTTTCTTGTATTTTTTGCCCATGTTCGTCCATTCCTGTTAAAAAACGAACATCATAACCACGTAAACGTTTATAACGTGCAATAGTATCAGATGCAACGGTTGTATATGCCGTACCAATATGAAATTTCCCACTTGGATAGTAAATGGGTGTTGTTATATAGAATGTTTTTTGTTTTTCACTCACAAGAACTGCCTCCATTGTTTTACAATATACTTTCTATTCTAACGAAGTACCAAATTCGTTTCAATGAAAGTTTATCATATGCGAAAATTGTCGAATAATATATTGAATCCATTAAATGACTTAAATAAGAATCTTTTTTACTATTGTTGAAAATATTTATTAAAAACCTTTTAAAATGAATAAAATAACTGCATTCTTCTCAAAAAAATTTTTTAGAAAGCATAATATTAGTGTATTAATTAATTGACGTTTATGGCATTACTTGGTATGATAACTATCAGACAAGGAAATTATGTCGAAATTTGACGAAATACCAATATAACTTTTAATAATTAGGAGGAAATCTATTATGAAATCAACAGGGATTGTTCGTAAAGTCGATGAGTTAGGTCGTGTAGTAATTCCTATCGAGTTACGCCGTACGCTAGGTATTGCTGAAAAGGACGCTTTAGAAATCTATGTGGATGACGATAAAATCATCTTAAAAAAATATATGCCTAATATGACATGTGCTGTTACTGGTGAAGTTTCCGATGATAACTTCCGTCTAGTTGGAGGCAAATTAATTTTAAGTCCAGAAGGCGCTGAAATGTTAGTAAAAGAAATCCAATCTAACTTAAAAAAATAATTGATTGCTCACCTAAATCAAATACAATGATTTAGGTGTTTCTATTTATATAATTTACTATACCCAATTTCTAAACCCCTTATAATGTCCATGTCAGACCTTTCTATTTAAGGGTACTATTATTTACAGTTATTATCAATTTAAAATCAAATAAAGAGCTACCTTAGTAAGGTAACTCTTTACTATTATTGACTATGATATTCATTATAAACATCTCTTTTAGCTACTTGTCTCAACTTGGCTACTTCCTTAATGGCTTCTTTTGATGTTATATTCGATTGATCCATGATGAAATCAACATGTTCAATAATGGACATTGTCTCCCAATAGGCTTTTGCATGTTCATCTTCCTCTTCGGCAGAGCTATTGCCTTCAAGAACAATACAAAACTCTCCACGAATCTCCTGGGTTTGCGACCATTCTACAGCTTCAGCCAATGTGCCGCGTAAAAATTCTTCAAATTTCTTTGTCAGCTCACGCGCGAGGACAACGCGACGGTTTCCGAGTATTGCTTCCATATCCTTTAATGTATCTTTTAAGCGATGAGGTGCCTCATATAATAAGATAGTTTCTTGACGTCTTTTTAATTGCTCTAACTGCTGGCGTCGATCTTTTTTTCCACGATTCAAAAACCCATAAAAGAAAAATGGCTGTGGTGTTAATCCAGAGGCAATTAATGCTGAAATCGCAGCATTGGGACCTGGCACTGGTACAACTGGAAAGTTTTGAGCAATTGCTTTTTCAACTATGTCCGCACCTGGATCAGAAATACAAGGTAAACCTGCATCACTTACTAATGCAATTGTTTTCCCTTCGTGAAGCATAGATAATAATTTTTCGCCACCTACTGCTAAATTATGTTCATGGTAACTGATTAATGGTGTTTCGATATCAAAGTAATTACATAGCTTCTTTGTATTTCTAGTATCTTCTGCCGCAATAATATCGGCTTCTTTTAAAATGCGAAGTGCACGTACACTCATATCCTCTAGATTTCCAATAGGCGTTCCTACCAGATATAAACAACCTGTCAGATCGTGTATTGTACTTTTTTGTGATTTCACGATTCACCCCTCCTTATATAGTTTATTTTCTGCATTCTTGTTAATTGCTTAAAAGCATATTCAGCACGCATTGCTTCTTGCTTTGTCTCAAACATTTCTTTATAAATACATTTCACTGGGCCTCTAGCTCTTGTATATTTTGCCCCTTTACCAGCGTTATGTACAGCAACACGCTTTTCTATATTATTTGTATACCCTGCATAAAGGGTTTGATCCGCACACTCTAGCACATAAAAGTAGTGATTACTGCTCTTTTCCATAAAGAATGTCTCTCACTTCTGCTGTATATTCGTTATTGCCATCATAGACATACAAGGGTGGCAAGATTTTTAAATCTGGTTTTCCATCTTTTATTCCCTCTATTAATAATGTATTGGCTTCTTTGCCTTCTTTCGGATAAATGAGTTGCATCCGTTTGGGCTCTAAGCGATTTGCTCGCATAGCTGTAACAATATCTAATAATCGACCTGGACGATGGACAAATGCCGCCTTGCCACCTTGCTTTAATAATTTACTTGCAGATTGGATGGCTTCTTCTAATGTTAAATATAATTCATGTCGTGCAATGGCATGATGTTCACTGAGATTTTTATCACTTGCTTCATGTGCTAAAAAATAGGGAGGATTGCAGGTAACAACATCATACTGTTCTATGCCTAAGTGTTTTGGTATTTCTTTTACATCACCAAGAATCATTTGAATTTGGTTTTCCAGTTGATTGTAATGGATGCTTCTCTCTGCCATATCAAATAAACGGGGCTGAATCTCAACTCCCGTAATTTCCCCTTTTGTACGTGCACTTAAAAAGAGAGGAATTACGCCATTTCCTGAGCATAAATCAACAATTTTTCCCTTATGATAGGGAATATTGACAAACTTTGAAAGCAACACTGCGTCTAACGAAAACGAAAAGACGGAGGGACTTTGAATAATACGCAAATTCTCCGCCAATAAATAGTCTAATCGCTCATCATCCTTTAACCATTTTTCCATGCTTATTCCTCCTACGCTACAAAACAAAAGACTGATACCACCGTAGTGGGAATCAGCCTTCTATTACACATTTTGTTTATTTAAAAATGATAGACAAAACAGACAATCTTCACCTTTACGTGAACTTCCAAAATGAACATGACAAACGTGGAAGCCTTCCTGGTATAAGCGAGCTAGGTTATCATAACCTTCACCTATATCTAGAGGACTCTCTTTCTTTACTTCAGCAGCTTGTACGGAGTTTGTATTAGAAAGTAGTTCTTCCAGACGTGTACGAAGATGATGATTTTCTGTTTCAAGCGCCTTATGCTCTTCCATCATTAACGCTACAAATTGTTTCAATGCACCAAATTGCTCCTGCATTGCTTCGAGCTGTTGTTCGAACTCCATAACGGTATCCAAGAAATTACGGTCCTTCACCCAAGCCACCTCGTTAAATTCTCTATCTTAAATAAGATTTTTTTCGCATGCTAGCAGTTCTTCTAGTGTATACTCAACTGTGCGTTCCTGCTCATGTAAATATACTTGAATAAGTCTTTCCAGCACATTTAACCCTACAACTTTCCCGCGACCATCTGGTGTCATCGCTACCTCACCTATATCTGGCATGCCCTCTTTTGCCTCTTCATATTCATCATTTTCATACTTTAAGCAGCACATTAAACGTCCGCAAAGACCTGATATTTTTGAAGGATTTAAAGATAAGTTTTGATCTTTAGCCATTTTAATAGAAACTGGCTCAAAATCACCTAAAAATGTGGAGCAACAAAGCATTCTTCCACATGGGCCGATACCACCTAATAATTTTGCTTCATCACGCACACCAATTTGGCGAAGTTCGATACGTGTTCTAAAAACCGAAGCTAAATCTTTTACAAGATCCCTGAAGTCAACACGTCCTTCAGCTGTAAAATAAAAAATAATTTTATTACGATCAAATGTATATTCAACATCTACAAGTTTCATTTCTAAATTATGCTCTATAATTTTAGTACTAGCGAGTTCAAATGCACGTTTCGACTCAGCTGCATTTTCCTCTACTTGTATACGATCACGATCATCTGCTGGTCTAAGTACTTGTTTTAGTGGTAATACAACATCATTATCACCTACTACTTTTTGAGGGACAACTACTTTTCCATACTCTACCCCGCGAGCTGTCTCTACAATAACATATTGACTATCTTCTAGTAGAAATGATGCCGGATCAAAATAATATATTTTACCCGCCTTTTTAAAGCGGACTCCTACTACATTATACAAATGTATATCCCTCCTGCAGATTTAGCATTAACTGCTCAATCAATAACGTCCTATTCATGTTACGTTGTAAAGAGGCGCGCGCTTGTAAAATAGATTCCATTTGACTTGATAGTCGCTCATAAGTGGAATGTAACGCAACTTCTTTAAATAGTGGTAACATGTCTGGATAAGTACAAGCTGCCTCGGGATTAGCTTTTATTGACACTATATCACGGTAAGCAAATAGTAGTAAATCCAATGCTTGCTCCATCTCGCCTTTTTCTTTAAAATGTGGTAACCACTCTTCATGTGCAATAAGCATTGCCTCGTGTACATTTTGCCGAATGGCCTCCACTAATTTTAACACTGTTTTTCGAGCGAGTGCAAACTGCTCATCATTTGCCAAAAATATAGCCATTTCGAGCTCGTTTGTCATCATGCTTACTGTTGAAGCCATCGAATCCGAAATATTATTGTCCTGTAAGTGCTTCAACAAAACATGACGTGGCATTTTTTGAAATTTGATATGTTGGCAACGAGAACGGATTGTTGGAAGTATTGACTGCATTTGCTCTGTTAATAATATGGCAGTTACTTCTCCATCCGGCTCCTCTAAAAATTTAAGTATCATATTGGCTGATGCTGTATTCAGACGGTCTGCATGATGAAGCACATAGATTTTACGCCCTTCTTCTACACCCATCATTTTCATCTCGCCAATAAGTTCTCGCATTTGATCAATTTTTATAAATTGACCATCTGGATAAATTTGATGAATATTTGGGTGATTTCCCGAATCCACACGTCTGCAATTTCGACATGTTTCACATGGAACATTTCCACTTGGTTGCTCACATAGCATTAATTTGACAAAAAAGGTCATAATATCTGCCTTGCCTGTCCCTTTTTCGCCATCAAAAATATATGCATGTGCTAATCTATTTTTGTCAAAAATCGTTTGAAGTTGCTTCATTACGACTGGCTGTAGCGTGAATAGCTCTTCAACATTCTTGGCCATACATTTTAATTCCTTCCTGTATCTACAACAAAAAGCGTAACTGTCTCCAATTCTCACTTTTTGAAAAGAAACATTACAGTGCTTCCTAGTTTAATGGCAAGCTGCCAAATCAAAATTTGAAAAAAGCCCGCGCCTAAATGAGAATGAGACACGGGTTTTACATATATAAATTAATTAGTAAGCCTTTAATCTCACCGATTTTATCAAGGAGGTCTATCGCTTCTTTTTCCTCATCTAAGAGATCTTGGGCAAGTTCGACAAGACGTGTATCAATAGTTTCAATGATTTTTAATCGTCTGCCTTCGCCAAAACGATTCCATGTATGTGATTGTTTTAAATCCATTCCATGTTCTACTGTCTCTTGTAGAAATCGTTTTACAAGCATTTTAAACTTAGCAAGTTCCCGTAAATTACGTGATCTTGCAACACGATCACCAGCACTCGAAATATCTCCTAATAAACGTGTTAGTTGCTCTGTTTGCAGCTTGTTACCTTGCTTAACGACCATATCTCCAAATCGGTTATTTTGATTATTATTTTGTAGTGGCTCATTGCGATTTGTATTTAACCCGACACGTATATCTTGATTAATCTTCAAGCTGGTTTCGCCCCACTATCTTTATCAATTTCTCCCTGCATTGGGATAAATATCAGGCTCATATGATAAGCCTAATATCAGTGACCTCTTACGAATGGAGGCTACTTATTAAAAATGATGGAATTGTTCAATTGGTAAAACAAATACAGTAGCTCCTCCTACCTCTACCTCCACAGGGTAAGGTATATAGGAATCGGCATTTCCTCCTAATGGAGAAACTGGCGCAACCATTTGCTCCCGTGCTCGACAATTATCCCGAATAATATCTAAAAGTTTGGGTATGAGAGAGTCTTCAGTTCCTATAAGAAATGTCGTATTTCCTGAACGTAAAAATCCTCCTGTGCTCGCTAATTTAGTTGCGCGAAACTGATTTTTCGTTAAAGCATTTGATAAGCGACTGCTATCCTGATCTTGCACTACAGCTACGACTAACTTCATTCGCACTCACCCCTTTTATAAAATTCACCTAAATAGGTTTTCATACTATTCCTAAGCATTTATAAACATTAATACTTCGACTATTATCCATGTGAAATTAATTACACCTCGGCATAATTACGTCCATATTTTATCAAGCTTGCTCGTAATTCAGTAGGTATCTGCTGAATTAGATAAAATAATGGATAGTATCATTATATCACAATGTTGTGGACAACTTCATGCTTTTAGTGCATTGCTTCCAATAATAATAACCATACATCTTCAACAACATGCTCAATATGTTGGTCTGCATTCACTACACGTATACGTTCTGGGTACCGATCGACTAGTTGTAAATATCCTTCACGTACCTTCTGATGAAACGGCAAACTTTCAACATCTAAACGATTTACTTCTCTCTTGTCAGTTGCATGAATACGTGCTAATCCAACCTCTGGTGGAAGATCAAATAATATAGTTACGTCAGGTAATTTCTTACCGATAGCAAATTCGTTAATAGAAAGTACCTCATCAACACCTATTCCTCTTGCATAACCTTGATAAGCTAAAGATGAGTCGATAAAACGATCACATATTACCAACTGACCAGCATCTAAAGCTGGTTGTACTTTTTCAAAATAATGCTGACTTCTTGCTGCAGCATATAACAATGCTTCTGTTCGCTCGTCCATAGCTGTATGTGCAGGATTTAAAATAATGGTTCTTATCTTTTCTGCAATTTCGATGCCGCCTGGTTCTCTTGTTGCTAGAACGTCAATATTTTTTTCTGCTAGTCGCTCAGCTATCATTTGAATGATTGTTGTTTTCCCTGCTCCCTCTGGGCCTTCGAATGTAATAAATATATTGCTTTTCATGCTGTTATTGCCTCCAACTATCTAATGACCTGAATCATTTTTTCTGCTAATCGATGATTTCCTTGGAATGTCGCTCCTGCTGCTAATAGCTCTTCCAGTTGACTTAATTTTGCTACGGTTATTCTTTCTCCTGGAACAAGTAATGGAATACCAGGCGGATAAGGAATAATCATACTTGCTGAAACCCTTCCCATTGTACGCATATATGGTAACCATTCTTTACTTAATGATGCAATTTCATTAAAGGTATAAATAGGTTCAGTAATAGGTACAAAATGATAGGCCGTTTGAGAAGCAGCTATGCTATCCGTTTTAGTTGTGTTTAATAGCATTGTTATAGCTTCTTTTATGCGGACTCTTATTTCAGCAAATGGGTAAGGATGTCCTTGCTTCAGCAAAGGTAACACAAATAATACTTGATTCGCATCAGCTAGCTCTCCATAGACATGCTTGGCCTCCAGTACCTCCTGTAATTGAAAACCACTATAACCATTGACACGTAACAATACCTTAAGTGGGTCATCTACTTCAATTACCTCTAAGGAACCAATTGATCGTAATGCTTCAATCCATTGATTCTTTTTTTCTATTATATATGCCCCATCACTCTCCATATATGTCTGTACATAATAGCGAGCATCATCTAATGAGGCTAATAATACATAGGATGGGCTACTAGATTGCAGCATTCGTAGATAGTGATGTATTTTGTCAGCATCAACTAATTTCGACTTAACATGCATAAAGGATGCCATCGTCATTGCAGGTAATGTCTTATGTGCTGATTGTACAACGACATCTGCTCCTAATGACAAAGCGGATGGTTGAAATAATGTACACGCATTAAAATGAGCGCCATGTGCCTCATCCACTAAGACAGGGATTTCTTTTTCATGACAATAAGCAATTTGTTGCTGTATTTCATTCGATGTCATCCCATAATAAGTAGGATATGTTAAAACGACCGCTTTCGCCTCTGGATAATTTTTCACTGCTTCTTTAAGATCTTTATAAGTGACATGCGTTGCCGTTAACGTTCGCTCATCCCAGATTGGTGAGACAAAAATAGGCTTAGCCCCCACAAGTTCAATGGCGTGGAAAATTGATTTATGGGCATTACGTTGGACAATAATGGTATCGCCTTTATCGCATGTAGCATAAATCATCGCTAAATTCCCAACAGTAGAACCGCCCACTAGAAAGAAACTCTTCATTGCTCCATATGTATCTGCTAGTAAATTTTCTGCTTCTAATATCATTTCCTCAGGGTAATGCAAATCATCTAAACCTGTTAATTCAGTTACATCATAACGCATAACATCTTTAAATGCTTGCGGAAGATGGGACAGTTCGCCATGCTTATGACCTGGGACATGAAAAGAAATATTTTGTTGTTGTCTAAAACGTTCTAATCCCTCTATAATTGGCTTTTTCTTTTGCAAAACAAACACCCATTTTCGTTAGATTCTTATTTAATTATACGAAATTATAACGAGATAAAAAAGCTATCCCTCAACAAGGTTCTCCATATTTATCTGTTGAACTAAAATTTTTCAACAAAACGTCTTATTATCTCTGTTTCCATTGCATCTAGATTACTTTGAGTTTACTCCAAAGGAATCATCGTTTAGAGGCTATGTGACAACATAATTTAGTCACGCCGGCATTCTATTTGAATAGATATTTGAATAGCCACTAAAAAGCAGACATTCTTTACCTCATTATCGAAGAGAGAACATTTAGTAAAAAAACATTTGCTCATTCCATATAAAAACCGATTATTGCCGTTATCTGCAATAATCGGTTCTCCCACCCTTTTCCACAAAACTATTCTTTTACCACTTTAACGGCCATTTCCTTTACTAATTGCTCCACTAGTCTTGGGACAAAATTATCTAAAACTGGATTCATCATTCCTGCTAAAAAGCCGCTAGCCTTCATTGTTAACTTACCAGTAAGTTGCAATGATTGATCTTGATTTTGTTTTATTTCAAATGAACCATCGCCATTTATCGGATCGGATAAGCCCTCCAAATCAAAAAGTATCTGATGAGCATCTGATTTTTTCACCTTCAGCTCCACTTTAACAGCTTTTTGAATAATGCCAAAATCTCCTTGAAAGACCCAAATCATATCATTTTCATTCAGTAATTCGTGGTGTAAGTAACCTGGTATTAAAACAGCCCATTGTTCTTTATTTTGAATAAATTCCTCTAACTTTTCTTTCTGCATACTGATATTCTTACTATATTGTCCAGTTGCCATTACATTGCACCCCTTTGTGTGTTTTAATCACTCCATTAAACTTTAACATTTTATAGGTCTCTAAATAAATAAAAAAAACCACTGATTTCTCAGTGGTTACTTTGTTGCCTAGCGACGTCCTACTCTCACAGGGGGAAGCCCCCAACTACCATCGGCGCTAAAGAGCTTAACTTCCGTGTTCGGTATGGGAACGGGTGTGACCTCTTTGCCATCATCACTAGACTATAGTCGGCTTTCAATATACATCGCATTTCTTCGTCAGCTTCTGTCGTTCAGTCAGTCACGTACTTGAGTACGCTCCTTCCCTCTCTCCATTGCTTCCTCGAACTACTCGTATCTTGAAACCCTTCATAAAAGAAATTATTCTTTCAAAACTGGATAAACGGTTCATTGAATGGTTCAAACGTTTTGGTTAAGTCCTCGATCGATTAGTATTCGTCAGCTCCATGTGTCACCACACTTCCACCTCGAACCTATCTACCTCATCGTCTTTGAGGGATCTTACTTACTTGCGTAATGGGAAATCTCATCTTGAGGGGGGCTTCATGCTTAGATGCTTTCAGCACTTATCCCGTCCACACATAGCTACCCAGCGATGCCTTTGGCAAGACAACTGGTACACCAGCGGTGTGTCCATCCCGGTCCTCTCGTACTAAGGACAGCTCCTCTCAAATTTCCTACGCCCACGACGGATAGGGACCGAACTGTCTCACGACGTTCTGAACCCAGCTCGCGTACCGCTTTAATGGGCGAACAGCCCAACCCTTGGGACCGACTACAGCCCCAGGATGCGATGAGCCGACATCGAGGTGCCAAACCTCCCCGTCGATGTGGACTCTTGGGGGAGATAAGCCTGTTATCCCCGGGGTAGCTTTTATCCGTTGAGCGATGGCCCTTCCATGCGGAACCACCGGATCACTAAGCCCGTCTTTCGACCCTGCTCGACTTGTAGGTCTCGCAGTCAAGCTCCCTTGTGCCTTTACACTCTACGAATGATTTCCAACCATTCTGAGGGAACCTTTGGGCGCCTCCGTTACCTTTTAGGAGGCGACCGCCCCAGTCAAACTGTCCGCCTGACACTGTCTCCTGCCCCGCTAAGGGGCATGGGTTAGAATTTCAATACAACCAGGGTAGTATCCCACCGACGCCTCCTTCGAAGCTGGCGCTCCGAGATCTCTGGCTCCTACCTATCCTGTACAAGTTGTACCAAAATTCAATATCAGGCTACAGTAAAGCTCCACGGGGTCTTTCCGTCCTGTCGCGGGTAACCTGCATCTTCACAGGTACTATAATTTCACCGAGTCTCTCGTTGAGACAGTGCCCAGATCGTTACGCCTTTCGTGCGGGTCGGAACTTACCCGACAAGGAATTTCGCTACCTTAGGACCGTTATAGTTACGGCCGCCGTTTACTGGGGCTTCAATTCGCAGCTTCGCTTGCGCTAACCACTCCTCTTAACCTTCCAGCACCGGGCAGGCGTCAGCCCCTATACGTCACCTTACGGTTTTGCAGAGACCTGTGTTTTTGCTAAACAGTCGCCTGGGCCTATTCACTGCGGCTCTCATGCGCTTGCACGCTCAAGAGCACCCCTTCTCCCGAAGTTACGGGGTCATTTTGCCGAGTTCCTTAACGAGAGTTCTCTCGCACACCTTAGGATTCTCTCCTCGACTACCTGTGTCGGTTTGCGGTACGGGCACCTCTCACCTCGATAGAGGCTTTTCTTGGCAGTGTGAAATCAGGAACTTCGTCCATACGGACTCGCCATCACAGCTCAACGTTACAGTGTGCGGATTTGCCTACACACACGCCTTACTGCTTGGACGCGCATAACCAACAGCGCGCTTACCCTATCCTACTGCGTCCCCCCATTTCTCAAACGGTGAGGAGGTGGTACAGGAATATCAACCTGTTGTCCATCGCCTACGCCTATCGGCCTCGGCTTAGGTCCCGACTAACCCTGAGCGGACGAGCCTTCCTCAGGAAACCTTAGTCATACGGTGGACGGGATTCTCACCCGTCTTTCGCTACTCATACCGGCATTCTCACTTCTAAGCGCTCCACCAGTCCTTCCGGTCTGACTTCAACGCACTTAGAACGCTCTCCTACCACTGACATCGTAGATGTCAATCCACAGCTTCGGTGAATCGTTTAGCCCCGATACATTTTCGGCGCAGCGTCACTCGACCAGTGAGCTATTACGCACTCTTTAAATGATGGCTGCTTCTAAGCCAACATCCTGGTTGTCTGTGCAACGCCACATCCTTTTCCACTTAACGATTACTTTGGGACCTTAGCTGGTGGTCTGGGCTGTTTCCCTTTTGACTACGGATCTTATCACTCGCAGTCTGACTCCCGTGTATAAATATCTGGCATTCGGAGTTTGTCTGAATTCGGTAAACCGGGATGGCCCCCTAGTCCAAACAGTGCTCTACCTCCAGTATTCTCATCACGAGGCTAGCCCTAAAGCTATTTCGGAGAGAACCAGCTATCTCCAAGTTCGATTGGAATTTCTCCGCTACCCACACCTCATCCCCGCACTTTTCAACGTGCGTGGGTTCGGGCCTCCAGTAAGTGTTACCTTACCTTCACCCTGGACATGGGTAGATCACCTGGTTTCGGGTCTACGACCACGTACTATTTCGCCCTATTCAGACTCGCTTTCGCTGCGGCTCCGCCTTCTAAAGCTTAACCTCGCACGTAATCGTAACTCGCCGGTTCATTCTACAAAAGGCACGCTATCACCCATTAACGGGCTCTAACTACTTGTAGGCACACGGTTTCAGGATCTCTTTCACTCCCCTTCCGGGGTGCTTTTCACCTTTCCCTCACGGTACTGGTTCACTATCGGTCACTAGGTAGTATTTAGCCTTGGGAGATGGTCCTCCCGGATTCCGACGGAATTTCACGTGTTCCGCCGTACTCAGGATCCACTCAGGAGAGAACGAACTTTCGACTACAGGGCTTTTACCTGCTCTGGCGGACCTTTCCAAGTCGCTTCATCTAACTCGCTCTTTTGTAACTCCGTATTGAGTGTCCTACAACCCCAAGAGGCAAGCCTCTTGGTTTGGGCTCTTCCCGTTTCGCTCGCCGCTACTCAGGGAATCGATTTTTCTTTCTCTTCCTCCAGGTACTTAGATGTTTCAGTTCCCTGGGTCTGCCTTCAAGACGCTATGTATTCACGTCAAGATACTACGCGATTAAACGTAGTGGGTTCCCCCATTCGGAAATCTCCGGATCAAAGCTCACTTACAGCTCCCCGAAGCATATCGGTGTTAGTGCCGTCCTTCTTCGGCTCCTAGTGCCAAGGCATTCGCCGTGCGCCCTTAATAACTTAACCAAGTTATTAAGCCTATAAAAAACTTAAAAAATAAATGTGTTTGTTACAATTTCAATGTCGTTTTATCCAGTTTTCAAAGAACAAGTTTTGAAGATTTTCATTCAAGAAAGAATGAACCTTCAAAACTGAACGCAAAACGTAATCTTACAAACCCTAGGTTTGTATTCCGAAATAATCCTTAGAAAGGAGGTGATCCAGCCGCACCTTCCGATACGGCTACCTTGTTACGACTTCACCCCAATCATCTATCCCACCTTCGGCGGCTGGCTCCAAAAGGTTACCTCACCGACTTCGGGTGTTACAAACTCTCGTGGTGTGACGGGCGGTGTGTACAAGGCCCGGGAACGTATTCACCGCGGCATGCTGATCCGCGATTACTAGCGATTCCGGCTTCATGTAGGCGAGTTGCAGCCTACAATCCGAACTGAGAACGACTTTATCGGATTAGCTCCCTCTCGCGAGTTGGCAACCGTTTGTATCGTCCATTGTAGCACGTGTGTAGCCCAGGTCATAAGGGGCATGATGATTTGACGTCATCCCCACCTTCCTCCGGTTTGTCACCGGCAGTCACCTTAGAGTGCCCAACTAAATGATGGCAACTAAGATCAAGGGTTGCGCTCGTTGCGGGACTTAACCCAACATCTCACGACACGAGCTGACGACAACCATGCACCACCTGTCACCGTTGCCCCCGAAGGGGAAACTATATCTCTACAGTGGTCAACGGGATGTCAAGACCTGGTAAGGTTCTTCGCGTTGCTTCGAATTAAACCACATGCTCCACCGCTTGTGCGGGCCCCCGTCAATTCCTTTGAGTTTCAGTCTTGCGACCGTACTCCCCAGGCGGAGTGCTTAATGCGTTAGCTGCAGCACTAAGGGGCGGAAACCCCCTAACACTTAGCACTCATCGTTTACGGCGTGGACTACCAGGGTATCTAATCCTGTTTGCTCCCCACGCTTTCGCGCCTCAGTGTCAGTTACAGACCAGATAGTCGCCTTCGCCACTGGTGTTCCTCCAAATCTCTACGCATTTCACCGCTACACTTGGAATTCCACTATCCTCTTCTGCACTCAAGTCTCCCAGTTTCCAATGACCCTCCACGGTTGAGCCGTGGGCTTTCACATCAGACTTAAGAAACCACCTGCGCGCGCTTTACGCCCAATAATTCCGGACAACGCTTGCCACCTACGTATTACCGCGGCTGCTGGCACGTAGTTAGCCGTGGCTTTCTAATAAGGTACCGTCAAGGTACAGCCAGTTACTACTGTACTTGTTCTTCCCTTACAACAGAGTTTTACGAACCGAAATCCTTCTTCACTCACGCGGCGTTGCTCCATCAGGCTTTCGCCCATTGTGGAAGATTCCCTACTGCTGCCTCCCGTAGGAGTCTGGGCCGTGTCTCAGTCCCAGTGTGGCCGATCACCCTCTCAGGTCGGCTACGCATCGTCGCCTTGGTGAGCCGTTACCTCACCAACTAGCTAATGCGCCGCGGGCCCATCCTATAGCGACAGCCGAAACCGTCTTTCAGTATTTCACCATGAGGTGAAACAGATTATTCGGTATTAGCCCCGGTTTCCCGGAGTTATCCCAAACTATAGGGTAGGTTGCCCACGTGTTACTCACCCGTCCGCCGCTAACGTCGAAGGAGCAAGCTCCTTCTCTGTTCGCTCGACTTGCATGTATTAGGCACGCCGCCAGCGTTCGTCCTGAGCCAGGATCAAACTCTCCATAAAAGAAATTTGAATAGCTCAAATTGTTTTGCTGGCATCAATTTTGATGTCCAAAATTTTGTTTCGTTCACTAACAGAAGTTAGTTACTGAAAACTTTATTGATTACGTTTTGCTTGTTCAGTTTTCAAGGTTCATTTCGTTAACTGCTGTTTTAGCAGCAACTCTTATATAATACCATGTCGTATATAATGTGTCAACATAAATTTTTAATTTATTTTCGTTTCAATCAGTTATATTAGCGACTTTTATAACTATATCATATTCTTTTCATATTGCAAGCTTTTTATAAAAAAAATATTAAAGCTGTTATTCCTAATACACCCGGAATACCTAAGACGGCAATAGTTAAGACTGAAAATAGATTGATGGGTACATTATATCCTATATAACCAATACCTAAATGGATTATAAATAATAATAGAAAAGCAAATGCAAATCTAAACCAAAACACCGATAACCCTTCTAAAATCTTACCTAGTTTAGCATGTCTTATTATTACATAAAGAAAAAGAAGCCCTACAGGAATACTAATACTCATAATTACTAACCAAGACAATATGGTTGCCCCCTCAATTAAATAATTATGAAAGTTTATGTTTCCTGTATCGCTTCTATGAATATTTAAATAAGAACTATTTTATTAATACCTTGCGAATTCTAGCTTCCTTAAATAAATAGAAATGAATACTTTCTGCTGTTTTGCGTTGAGCAATTACCCCGAGATCATAGTCATCCATTAATTCTTCTATTATCTTCGCCTGCTGTAAATCCTCTTTTGTTTCTTTTATAAGATTCACAAGCCTATCATCGAATTCTTTTTTTAACTTTCCTTTACTACGGAAGAACATATTAATCCCTCACTCATAATTCGCGTCGGCCTTCCATTGCCTTAGATAGCGTAACCTCATCTGCGTATTCTAAATCTCCCCCTACTGGCAATCCATGCGCAATACGAGTCGTACGAATCCCTGAAGGTTTGACAAGGCGAGATATGTACATAGCTGTTGCCTCACCTTCAATTGTTGAATTCGTAGCTAAAATAAGCTCTTGTACACTTTCATCTTGCAAACGCACTAACAAGGAAGCAACATTAATATCCTCTGGACCGATACCATCCATTGGAGAAATTGCACCTTGAAGTACATGATACATGCCGTTGTAGTCACGCATTTTTTCCATTGCAATAACATCCTTTGTATCTTGCACAACACAAATAATAGAATGATCTCGCTGCTTGTCTGCACAAATGTGACATGGGTCTACATCTGTTATATTGCCACAGACAGAACAGTAACTCAGGTTTCGTTTAGCATCAATCAATGCTTTAGAGAAAGATAATACATCGTCTTCTTTCATAGATAACACAAAAAACGCCAGACGAGCCGCGGTTTTCGGCCCGATACCTGGCAATTTCATAAAACTATCGATCAATTTAGATATTGGTTCTGGGTAGTACATATGATTACCTCCTAGAATGGAAGGTTTAAGCCTTGAGTGAATTTACCCATCGTTGAGTTTGTTTTTTCTTCTACCTTTTTCAACGCTTCATTTGTTGCAATAACAATTAGGTCTTGTAACATTTCGATGTCTTCTGGGTCTACTACAGCTTCATCTAGATTTACTGACACTACTTCACGCTGACCAGAAACTGTTACTTTTACCATGCCGCCGCCTGCAACACCTTCAAATTGCTCAGCATTTAAAGCCTCTTGAGCCTCCATCATTTCCTTTTGCATTTTTTGCATCTTTTTCATCATACCTTGCATATTTCCCATTCCACGCATAAATGTCTTCCTCCTAAAAATTTAATCTTCAATAATTTCAACAAAATCTTTACCAAAGAGCTTTTCAGCCTCTGTCACAAGTGGATCTTGTGAAGCAAGAGGTTGGGCATCATCGATAAATGGTTCATCTGGCATTTCTGCCGGTGGTGGCTCTAATAATTCTTCTCCATGCTCTGAGACAGCCTGTGATTTCTTTTGCTGTAGACTGTGATCACGGATAAACTCTTCACGCATTTTCAACCAAGATTCTTCTGGTATACATAGCATCTCGTACATTGTACCAGTTTGCCCAGCAATTAATTGTGTAAAGTGAGCCTTTAAAGATTGGTTATCGGCAACCATCTGACAATGAATATCATACTTGAATTTTAACACAAAAGCACTCGAAGATGCCGCAACAGGTTCAGCCTCTGCTAAAAGAGCCGATTGAGATTTTTGCATTTGATTTAATGCTTGTGCCCAAACCGACTTGATACGTTGCACATCTTGCTTTGTAGCATCTTTCAACACTTCCTGAATACGACCAGTGGGTGCTTTATAGCCATTCGGGTTTTTAGCACGAGGTCTTTGCTCTTTTTGCGCTGACGTCGTTTGCACAGGAGTTCCTGTTTGCAGCTGCAAGGATAATTGTTGAACCATCTGCTCAAGCGCTACCACCTTTTGCGTGAGTTCTGAGCTTTGTACAGTTTCGTTCATAGCCACTGTTTGATGCGCTAACCCTCCCGAAAATTGTGCCATTTTAAGCAATGCTGTTTCTAAGTAAATTTTCGTATGGTGAGAGAAACGCATCTCCTGCTGTATTTTTGCGAGTATATCAATATAGCCATAAAGCATATCTGGAGCAAATTCGTGTGCTAAAGTAAATACACGCTCCTCAGGGGACACTAACTCTAAAAGTTCAGCTAAATTATCACTTGTTTGAAGTAATAGTAAATCGCGGAAAAAAGTAATTAAATCTTCTGAAAGGCGCAAGGGATCCTTGCCATCAGCTATAAGTTGCTCTAAAAGAGCTAGCATTTGAGCAACATCTTTTACTTTCAATGCTTCAGCTAAGTCATAAAAAACATCCTGACTAATTGAACCTGTAACTAATAATGTGTCCTCAAGCTTTAATTTTTCCCCACTAAATGACACAACTTGGTCTAGCAAACTTAAAGCATCACGCATTCCTCCTGCGGCTGATTGTGCGATCACCTTTAAACCTTGTTCTTCATATGGTAAATCAATATCTTCTAGGACGACCTTCATACGTTCAATAATATCATTGGTAGAAAGTCGCTTAAAATCAAAGCGCTGACAACGAGAAATAATCGTTGCAGGCAATTTGTGAGGCTCTGTCGTTGCTAAAATAAATACAGCATGAGGAGGTGGCTCTTCCAAAGTTTTTAAAAGAGCGTTAAAGGCACTTGTAGAAAGCATATGCACTTCGTCTATGATGTACACCTTATATCTACTGCTTGCAGGAGCAAAGCGAACCTTTTCTATAATATCCCTAATCTCTTCAACACGTGAATTCGAAGCCGCGTCAAATTCAATGACATCAGGATGGGAGCCATCCGTAATACTTATACATGTAGCGCATTCATTACACGGTTCTTTCGATGGTGCATGTTCACAATTTAAAGCCTTCGCAAAGATTTTGGCTGTACTTGTTTTCCCTGTACCACGCGGCCCAGAAAATAAGTAAGCATGCGTTGTTTTATTTGCTAGGAGAGCATTTTGTAGCGTTCTTTTGACATGTGCTTGGCCAGACATTTCTCGAAAAGATTGCGGTCGATACACACGATAAAATGCTTGATACGTCACTGATTTCCTCTCTCCTTCTCCATTTAATTGAATAGTTATATTATAGCATTTGCCTTCTTATATAGAAAATGAAGTTACTAAATTTAAAAATAAAAAAGCACCCGCCTTATAGTAGACGGATGCTTTGAATTGGCAAGTTAATGCCGTGCACCTTTCCTTGACAGCCGCACATAAGCGTTACTCTTGTCGTTAGCTCGGATTAGGCAACCCCGCGGCACATGGATAAGACCACTTAATGCTGCTTCCTTCCGGACCTGACATGGTTCATGGGTATCCATTGCGCAGGACCCAATCGTCAACACTACGTGCAAAAGGCAGACCAAACAATACGGACAGCCTCGAAAAAGGAATTCAGTCTCGCTAGAGCGGATTGCGAGTTACAGGACACCGCTACCTTCCCACCTAGCACGGCAATAACTAGTATACTGACAGTTTGTATAAATTGCAACTTAATGCACAAATTATTTATTTCCAAGCCCTGAATAAACTACTTAAATTTTTTTCAAAAAAATATTGACGAGTGTTTCTAGTTATGATAAATTTATTTTTGTCGATAAGACAGCAGAGCAATATAACATGGAGGTATACCCAAGTCTGGCTGAAGGGATCGGTCTTGAAAACCGACAGGCGGGTAACACCGCGCGGGGGTTCGAATCCCTCTACCTCCTCCATTTTTAAAATTTCCGACTACAATTGTAGCCGTTTTTTTTTGCCAAAATTGTATGTATTACTTGTTAGATACCACTTCCGCCTCGGTTGTGGTATTTTTTATTATATGAATGATGGGAGGTTGTAATATTGCAATCGAAATTATCTATGACACGTGCTTCCCTTACTTGGATTTTCATTATTGCTGTCCTGACCGCAATTGGTAGTGAAATTAAAATTATGCCATTTGCTAATACAACATTCCGTTTTGGTTTAGGTACAATCATCTTCTTTTTATGCACACTACTTAAACCTACACCGATTATTTTAGCCGGTATTGCAACAAGTATAGTGACAACAATTTTTCGTGTTATTAATTCCACGTTACACAACGTTCCAATTTCTGAGAGTCTATTTAACCATTTACCAGCCGCGTTATTTTATGTATTGTTTGCAGTGTGCCTACAAATTTTAGATATTCAACAATATAGAGAAAAACCTTTAAAACTTGGTTTACTCGTCGCCTTTAGTGAGGTCATTAGTAATTTAGCAGAACAAATTTTTCGATTTTTTGTCCAAAATTATACTTTTTTATTTCTTCATGACCTCCTGATCCTATTAGCCGTAGCTATATTACGCAGTTTTTTTGTAGTAGGTATTTATAGCTCCATTTTGATTGCTGAGCAAAAAAAACGAGTACAAGAAATGCTCAATATCGGATCTGACCTCTATGTTGAGACCCTATACTTAAAAAAATCAATGAACCATATTGAAACTATTACAGCCAGCGGTTATGAATTATATCGACAGTTAAAAGTGCTAGGTTATCGAGCTGAAAGTTTACAGGCACTTCATATTGCCCAGGAAATCCATGAAGTGAAGAAAGATTCTCAACGTATATATGCTGGTATTTCGAAGATTGTGGGCGAAAGAAGCTTCGGCCCTTTCGTATTATCTGAATTATTGCATTATATTGAAGAAGGCAATAGGAAATACGCTGAATTACTTGGTAAGGATATACAATTTAATACATGTATAGACTTCGATTTTCAAACAAAGGAACATATTGCACTCCTTGCTCTTTTAAATAACTTATCTGCCAATGCTGTTGAGGCTATTGAAGAACAAGGTATCATTTCTATTGCTATTGGGCGCCAAGAAGATAATACTGTAATAACAGTATGTGATAATGGGCAAGGAATTTCACAAGCAGATATTTCTGTTATCTTTGAACCTGGATACACAACCAAGTTCAATATTGATGGTGTAGCGGCAACTGGCATTGGGCTTTCACACGTTGCTGAATTAGTAGAAAAATTAAAAGGCTCAATAACCGTTGATTCAGACGATCAATATACAACGTTTAAAATCATAATTCCTACGCAAACTATTCAAACGGGAGAGACTTAAATGAGGTATTTTATTGTAGACGATGATCGTGCAAGTCGTGTTATGTTAAAACAAATTATTGAAGATAGCGGGCTAGGTACAGTTATTGGTGAGGCACGTAATGGTGAGGATGCCATACCACAGATTTTAATGACGCAGCCAGAATTTGTGTTAATTGATTTACTGATGCCCAAGCTCGATGGTATAGCAACAGTTGAGCAACTTATGCAAAATCGTTTTGAGGGACAATTTATTATGATTTCACAAGTTGTGAATAAGGAAATGGTTGGTGAGGCCTATGAACAAGGAATTGATTTCTTCATTCATAAACCAATCAACCGTATCGAAGTAGAAAATGTTTTGAAAAAAACAACTGAACAATTTCGACTTAAAAATTCACTGTTAGTTATACGTCAATCACTTACAAACATTGAATTAACTGAACAAAAGGCTCATAAAGCAACATCACGAGATCATATTCAATCTATTTTAAATGATATGGGCATTGTCGGTGAAATTGGTAGTGAGGATATAATTGCCATTATAGAAACATTACTTGCTCATCAGCATAAGATTGCACCTCTTCCTCCATTAAAAGAGCTGTATGAAGAAATTGCAGCTGTGACAAAGGCTACACCCGATGACATATTAAAGGAAAGTAAAGCCATTGAACAGCGTGTGCGCCGAACAATATTAGCTGCAATGATTAATCTTGCTAATTTAGGGGTTGTTGATTATACAAACTCTGAATTCGAGTACTATGCCCCACGCTACTTTGATTTTAAAGAGATTCGCCAGCTCATGACACAAATTGAAGACCACGATAATCGTAAAGCAAAGGTTAATATTAAGAAGTTTATTCAAGTTTTATATTCAGACATTTTAACAAAAGTAAATTAATTTTCTCGGATTTTGTCGGATTCCGTAAGTCCTCTGTATTATTAAAGTAAGGCGTGTCCTGAAAATTTAATACTAGGGGAGGTACAAAGGATTTGAAAAAGAAATTTAAAATCAGTTTAGCCGCTCAAATTTTAATCGGTTTGATTTTAGGGATCATTATTGGTGGTATCTTTTACGGAAACCCCAAAATTGAGACATATTTACAACCATTAGGGGATATATTTTTACATCTAATTAAGATGATTGTTGTACCGATTATAATTTCGACTTTAATCGTTGGTGTTGCTGGTACTGGAGATATGAAGCAACTTGGACGATTAGGCGGGAAATCTATTATTTACTTTGAAATTATTACAACTGTTGCCATCGTAGTTGGATTACTTTCTGCGAACATTTTCCAACCTGGTGCAGGTATAAATATGAATGAACTATCTCAAGGTGATATTTCAAAGTATGTATCAACAACTGAAGAAGTACAGCATGAGGGGCCATTTGATATCATTGTAGGCATTGTCCCAACAAATATCATTCAGTCAATGGCTGAAGGTGATATGCTTGCGATTATCTTCTTCTCAGTTCTTTTTGGTTTAGGGGTTGCTGCAGTTGGTGATCGAGGAAAACCAGTCTTAGACTTCTTCCAAGGGGTAGCAGATGCTATGTTCTGGGTAACAAACCTCGTAATGAAATTCGCTCCACTTGGGGTATTTGGTTTAATTGGTGTAACCGTTTCCAAATATGGGTTTGCCTCCCTGGTTCCACTTGCCAAATTGGCCATTCTTGTATATGCAACAATGCTATTCTTTATCTTTGTCGTTCTTGGCCTTGTGGCAAAATTCGCAGGAATTAGCATCTTCTATTTAATTAAAGTATTAAAAGATGAACTAATTTTAGCGTTCTCTACAGCAAGTTCTGAAGCTGTATTACCACGTGTTATGATGAAAATGGAGAAATTAGGTGCGCCAAAGGATATTGTTTCCTTTGTTATACCAACTGGTTACTCCTTTAACTTAGATGGATCAACACTCTACCAAGCCATTGCAGCATTATTTATTGCTCAAATGTACGGTATTCACCTAAGCATTGGTGAACAAATTACGTTAATGCTTGTACTAATGGTTACATCTAAAGGGATTGCAGGTGTTCCAGGTGTATCATTCGTAGTACTTCTAGCAACTTTAGGTACTGTCGGTATTCCACTTGAAGGACTAGCATTTATCGCTGGTATTGACCGTATTCTTGATATGGGACGTACAGTTGTTAACGTAATTGGTAACTCATTAGCGTCATTAGTAATGGCAAAATGGGAAGGTCGTTTCGATCGCGAAAAGATGAAAAATTACTTTAATGATAATGAAAATCTAGCGTAAGTTAAAAAAATCCTCACGATGTTGGATGGCATCGTGAGGGTTTTTTTATTTTGCTAATATTTTATCTAAATAAGCTATAATGGATTCTTTTCCATTGACATGTGCTTCCTGTGCACGCTTTTCATCTTTTTCGAGTTTGGCTTCTGCTGCTGCTACAATTTTTTCAGCCTCTTGCTGTGGCACGACAATCACACCGTCTACATCCCCAATTATATAATCACCAGGGAGAACTGTTACTCCCCCTATGGCAATGGGCACATTTACTTGACCACCACCATTTTTATTGCCTGCAGCTACGGTAGTACCTAACGAGAATATAGGGAAATTTAGCTCCCGAATTGCTTCAATATCACGGATTACGCCATCTACAACAAAACCTTGTACACCAATGCCCTTTGCTAAGGAAATCACAAAATCTCCAGCTACCGCTCTATTCGTATTTCCTTTTGCATCAATTACTAAAATATCCCCTTCATTCGCTGCTCTAATTGCTTCCAATACTGCCCCGTTTTCACCATCTGGTAAACGTACAGTCACAGCTCGTCCTGCAATTTTAAAATGATCTGCTAACGGCTTGATATCACTACGCAAATTGGTATGCCCACCTGTCGCATCTGATATAGCTGTAGTTGGTAGATGCTGAAAGCTTACTTCCACTTTTGTCATACATAACACCCCTATTATGATTGATGAAAGCCTTACACTATTATTGTAAATAAAAAATATAGACTATTTCAATATATATCGAAAACAAGTGGAAAAAATGACAACAGTATTTCACCATTATTTTTTATGAAATATGTGTATTGATATTAAAATGGCATCATCTATTTAAAGGATAGTGCCATGTTTAAGATTAAATAATTTCGATAAACTGCTTGGATTGTTCATCTAATGCTTCAGCAGCAGATGCAATTTCACTAAAATCATTTGTAGTGACGGTAATTTGTTCATTCGTTTTATCCGCTTTTTCAGCTATCCTTGTAATACTGTCTGTCACCTGACTAATTTCTCGTTCAATCCCTTCAACATTATCTTTCACTTCTGAAATGGATTGCTCAACTCTTACAGAAAGCTTTCGAACCTCTTTGGCTACTACATCAAAACCTCTACCATATTCGCCAGCTCTAGCTGCTTCAATGGCCGCATTTAAAGCCAATAAATTAGTTTGTGAGGCAATCTCTTGAATCGTTTTGACAATGCCTTTTATAGAATCCGCTTGTTTTTGAAGCTGTGCAAGATTACTTACATTTTCATTTGATTCCTGTGACACTACTTGAATGGTTTCCAGTAGGTCCTGGCTATTTTGAATACCAGCCTCTGAACGCTGATAAAGCTCTTTAGACATACTCTTTAATTTGTCGGCTACGCTCATTATCTCATTTTGACGTTCAGTAATATTAGCAGCTATTTTAGAAACACCTATTACTTTTCTTGTATTATTTGCGAAAACAGGCATATATGTCGCTTCCAACCAAATTCTTTGACCGTTAGCATCGATTCGCTCAACTTTATCCTGATAGCTATTTCCAGCTGTTAAATTACGCCAAAATTTATCGTACTCGCTACTATTCGTAAAATCAGGCAAGCAAAGTTCTTTATGGTGCTTTCCTAACATCTCCTGTACGGTATAACCTAATGTTTGAGCAAATAGCTCATTGACGTATGCTACTCTTCTGTCCATATTAAAGCGGATAATTGCTATATTACGTTCAATGGCTTGTACTACTAAATCATCGGTTACTTGAGCATCTACACTGTGCATATACAACACCTCATTTATTTCTATTTTTTTACTTAAAATATAATTATTTAACTTTTATCTTACATAAAAAACATGGGAATGCTCACCCATGTTTTTTTAATAAACGTAAAACACCTTTCGAAGTCGTTGCCACATGAAAGAGCGCCTTTTGTTCTGCACGTATAAAGTCTTCCTCTAACATTATTTTAAAATGCTTCAAAATTGCATTATAGAATCCATTTACATTATATAAAATGACAGGTTTTTCATGCAGTCCAATCTGTGCCCAAGTAAATACCTCAAAATATTCATCTAAAGTTCCTGCGCCACCAGGAAGAGCAATAAAGGCATCGGCTAACTCTGCCATTTTAGCCTTACGAATATGCATAGAGTCTACAAAATGAATCTCTGTTAATGAGGCATGTGCCAATTCTCTCTTCTGTAAATGAGTGGGCATCACACCAATTACTTCTCCACCCGCTGCTAAAACAGCATCGGCTACCTTCCCCATTAACCCTGTTTTAGAACCACCATAGACCACACCATGACCGCTGTTAGCTAGTGCTGTACCTAGCTCCGCCGCCTTCTCAGCATAAATAGGATTTTTACCTAAACCAGATCCGCAATACACTGCAATTCTTATAGTAATCCCTCCTATTCAAAAAACGTGCAACAATCAGCTATATATTGTCCCACGTTTTTTGGTCATTTACTTTTACTTTCGTAAATGGCTTGTTTGTTTTAGCATATGACTGATGCGGCTCACAATTGATTCAATGGCATCAGGATTTTTTAATAAATCATAATCGTTAATATCTAAACGAAGAACTGGACAGGAATTAAAGTTATTAATCCAGTTTTCGTAGCGTTCATGCATTTCTACCCAATAATCATTCGGTGTCTGTTGCTCCATGGCACGTCCACGCTCTTGAATACGACCAATAACTGCATCAATTGGTCCTTCAAGATAGACAAGCAAATCTGGATGCGGGAAATAGGGTGTCATCACCATCGCATCAAACAAATTTGTATATGTTTCATAATCTGTCGGACTCATTGTTCCTTTATCATAGTGCATCTTAGCAAAAATCCCAGTATCTTCGTAAATGGATCGATCTTGTACAAATCCTCCGCCATATTCAAAAATACGCTTCTGTTCTTTAAATCGCTCTGCTAAAAAGTAAACCTGTAAATGAAAGCTCCATTTTTCAAAGTCATCATAAAATTTATCAAGGTATGGATTCGTATCTACTTTCTCGAATGATGTACGAAAGTTTAGTGCCTCTGCCAACGCCTTTGTCATCGTTGATTTTCCTACACCAACAGTTCCTGCAATAGTGATGACTGTTTGTGGTGGAATATCATACTTCTCTCTTAAATTCATTATTGCAAACTCCTTTGTTGTAACGTATCTTTAATTATTTTTAAAACATGTTCTAAATCATTTGGATTTTTTACAAAATCAAGCTGATCTCCATTAAATCGAATAACTGGAATTTCAGGATGCATGTTCTCAAAATGCTGGATAAAGGAATGATAATCAGCCACAAGCTGCTCCATGTAATCTCGTGAAATCATCTTTTCAAATTCTCGACCACGCATGGCGATACGCTTCATTAATGTTTCAACGCTGGCATGTAAATAAACCACTACATTTGGAACAGGCATATCCTTCGTTAAAATTCTATAGATTTCCTCGTACTTGTCGTACTCAGTTGGCGCCAATGTACGTTTCGCAAATATTAAATTTTTAAAAATATGATAGTCTGCTACAACCGGTTTGGCATGCGCTAATCGAAATTTTTTAATATCCGTTAATTGCTTATAGCGATTACAAAGGAAGAACATTTCCGTTTGGAAACTCCACTCCTCAATGTTTTCATAAAACTTATTTAAAAAAGGGTTTTCGTCTACAATTTCTTTTAATAGATGGTAATTAAATGTCGCTGCTATCTCTTTTGATAAAGAGGTTTTACCAACACCAATCGGACCTTCTACCGTAACAAATGGAACCGTCACCAGAAGTTCCTCCTTTTTGTTCGATGGATTATCACGTTGTGCCCTACTTTGGCACCTCATTCATTAAATAAATCAGTACTTTTCATTCTATCATAGTAGGAAAATGAAAAACAGAATCAACCTATTGATTGTTCTAGTAAATTTCTCTGCGCGATTTTTCTCTAATTCATAGAAAAAAGACATCGAGAATATACTTCCCAATGCCCTTACAATTCTTATAATTTCACTCGCTGTAATCGTAGTGCATTCAATACTACCGATACCGAACTGAAAGCCATTGCTGCCCCTGCCACCCACGGAGCAAGTAGACCGATTGCAGCAATAGGAATACCTAATGTATTGTAGGCAAATGCCCAAAATAGATTTTGTTTAATATTACGCATTGTTTTTCGACTCATTAGAATGGCATCTGCGATACTATTTAAGTCACCACGAATTAGCGTAATGTCTGCCGCTTCCATCGCAACGTCTGTTCCTGTACCGATTGCCATACCAATATTTGCGGTTGCCAGTGCAGGTGCATCATTAATACCGTCACCTACCATCGCTACTTTTTTCCCTTGAGCTTGAAGCTTTTTCACTTCATCTGCTTTGCCTTCAGGTAATACTTCAGCAATTACATAATTTACGCCTACCTCTGTTCCTATGGCTTGAGCAGTCCGTTCATTATCACCAGTCATCATAATGACCGTAATGCCCATATCCTGTAAACGATGAATAGCATCTTTTGATGTATCTTTCACTGTATCAGCGACCGCTACTAAGCCTGCATATCGACCATTAATGGCAGCAAGCATCGCTGTTTTGCCGTTGCGTTCTAGTTGCTCCATGGTTGGTAATATATCATCAATATAAATTCCATATTGTTGCATTAATTTACGTGTACCAATGACAATACCTTGACCTGAGACAGTTGCCTGCACACCATAACCAGGTATTGCTTCGAAGAATTGAACTTCACCTAAAGCGATACCACGATCTTCTATACCGTGTACAATGGCTTCTGCTAGAGGGTGCTCTGATTGTTTCTCAGCTGCCCCAATTAAAGATAAAAAGCGTACTTCATCCTGCTCTGATGCTAATAAAACATCTGTAAGCTCAGGTTTACCATGTGTCACTGTACCAGTTTTATCTACAACTACTGTATCAATACTTTGTGTTTGTTCTAAATGTTCTCCACCTTTAAATAAAATACCAAATTCAGCTGCACGTCCTGAGCCTGCCATTATTGACGTTGGCGTTGCTAATCCAAGAGCACATGGACAAGCAATGACAAGTACTGCAATTAAAACCTCTAAAGCAGGTGTAAATTCACCAGGTCGAACCCATATAATCCAAATTAAAAATGTGACAATTGCAATGCCAACAACGATTGGTACGAAAATCCCTGAAATTCGGTCTGCCAAACGTTGAATCGGTGCTTTTGATCCTTGAGCATCTTCTACCACTTTTATGATTTGCGCTAATGCTGTATCACGACCAACCTTTGTCGCTATCATTTTAATAAAACCATTTTTATTAAGCGTAGAACCAAATAATGGATCGCCTTGTTTCTTATCAACTGGTAGACTTTCCCCTGTTAACATTGATTCGTCAACGGCTGTTATTCCCTCTATTACCTCGCCATCAACTGGAATCTTTTCCCCTGGTTTCACTAACATTACATCGCCAATGATCACTTCTTCTAAAGGAATCTCTTTTTCTACACCATCACGTACAACAATAGCGGTTTTGGCTTGAAGTCCCATTAGTTTTTTTATGGCTTCAGATGAACGTCCTTTTGCTTTTGCTTCAAATAATTTACCTAATAAAATTAATGTAATTAAAACTGCACTCGTCTCAAAATAAAGATGTGGACCATGGTGTGATCCTATCGTCACAATCGCTTGATAGACACTATAGAAATAAGCTGCTGATGTCCCCATGACCACAAGTACATCCATATTTGCACTGCCATTGCGTAATGCTTTATAGGCACCTACATAAAATTGCTTACCAATAATAAATTGCACAGGAGTAGCCAGTAGCATTTGGACCCATGGATTCATAAGGAATTCTGGCACATATAAAAATGACGTAAAGGAAAAATGGCCGACCATCGTCCAAAGCAATGGTAAAGAAAGAATAGCCGAAAAAATAAATTTCCGTTGTTGCTGTTTAATGGCTTTTTCACGGTAATCCACTGTTTCCTGCTCATCTGCCTTTTGATGAGCACCATAGCCTAACTTCTCTACCTTTGCAATGATATCTGCCATGGACACTTCTGATGGATTAAACTCAATCACCGCTTTCTCCAGTGCTAGGTTAACATTGGCAGAAGAAATACCACTTAGCTTATTTAACCCTTTTTCAATGCGAGTCGCACAAGCTGCACATGTCATACCCGTAATATCAAGCTCAGTCTTTTGTTTAACAACACCATAACCTAGTGCTTCTATTTTCTTTTCAAAATCTTCTTCAGTTAGCTTTTTTGAGTCATACTTAATAGATGATTTTTCTAGCGCTAAATTAACCGTCGCTTGTTCTACCCCATCCATTTTATTTAAGCCTTTTTCTATACGAGTGGCACAGGCTGCACATGTCATGCCTGTAATTTGCAAATTCGCTTCTTTTATATCAGAACTCATTTACCTTTCACCTCTCCTTATACCAACAGGGGGTATATTTTTTTGAAAATAAGAGAGTGCTACAGGAGCACTCTGCAACTACTATTTTACATCATAGCCTTGATCATCAATTGTCTCTTTAATTTGATCAATGGATACTTGTGCATCATCAAATGCAACATCAACTAAACCATCTGCTAAATTAACTTTTACTTGTTCAACACCAGCTAAAGCACCAACATTTTTTTCAACTGCACTTACACAATGACCACATGACATTCCTTGTACATTTAACGTTACGTTTTGCATAATAAAATCTCTCCTTTTAATATGGTTTATATTTATTTTTTCATTAACTTTTGAATCGTTACTACTAACTCATCTAAAACCGCTTCATCGCCCTCTGATAAACGATCTACAACACAACCCTTTAAGTGACCTTCTAATAATATTTTTGCCACACTATTTAATGCGGACTGTGTAGCAGATAGTTGCGTAATAATATCATCACAGTAAACGTCTTTATCAATCATTCCTTTAATGCCGCGAATCTGGCCTTCAATACGATTTAAGCGCGTTGTTAAATCCTTTTTCACACGCTCAGGGTGATGACTTTTTCGACAAGACGTAGCTCCCTCTGTATGACAAACATCATCTTTTACTGTGTCTTCCATTCTACCCCTCCTATCTCAACTTCATAATACTATACCCAAGAAGGGTATGCAAGCCATAAAAATTTTTTTATTCATGATGATGCTCATGATCATTTTTTAATTGGCATAAAATTGTATTTTCATGTTGATGTGATGCCGTTTCTAATTGAATGGTTACATGCTTAATACCCTTATGCTCAAGATTATGTTCAATTTTTCGTAGAATATGCTCACCATCAGCTATTTTTAACTGTTCATTGACAACCGCATGACAGGACAATGCATTCGTTCCACTAGTAATTGTCCAGATGTGTAGATCATGGATACTTTTTATTCCATCCGTCTGTTCTATTAGTTGAATAATTTCCTGAACATCTACATTTGAAGGTGTTCCTTCCATTAAGACATGGATTGAAGCCTTTGTGACATAGTAGCCACTTCTTACTACTAATAAAGCAACAATTACGCTCGCAAGTGGATCTGCCCAGCCCCAGCCAAAAAACATAATTAATAAAGCCGCAACAATTGCCCCTACAGACCCTAGCATATCGCTAAGTACATGTAAAAAAGCGCCACGCATATTTAAATTATCTTTTGTGTCACTGCCACGCATCATAATCCATGCCACTAAAATATTAATGAACAAACCAATCGTACTAATAATAAGCATTCCTGAAGTAGCTACTTCAGGCGGATTGGCAAAGCGTTTAAACGCTTCATAGAAAATAAATAATGCTATCCCTATTAATGTAATACCATTTAATACAGCAGCTAAAATTTCAAATCGTTTATAACCATACGTTTTACTATAGCTAGCCGCCTTTTCTCCAAACATAAAGGCTAACATCGCAATACCTAAAGAGATAGAGTCACTTAACATATGACCTGCGTCTGATAAAAGAGCTAAGCTATTCGTTAAAAAACCACCAATTGCCTCTACTATCATATAGCCTGTAATAATAATAAACGACAGTAATAACACCTTTTTATTTGCACCATGTGTATGATTATGACCGTGATCGTGTTGATGTCCCATTTATATTCCTCCATTTCATTTAATTATGTGTCGCATGCTCAATAGCTTGCTTCAATAAATTTATAATGTGATCGTCATCCTTAGAATAATACAAGGTTGTTCCCTCTCTTCGAAATTTCACTAAGCGTAAATTTTTTAAAAAACGTAATTGATGAGAAACAGTCGATTGGCCTAAATCTAAAATTTCAGCAATGTCGTTGACTGAATGTTCATCTGTACATAGTAAGTTTAAAATGCGAATTCGAGTCGGATCACTCAATGCCTTAAAGGTTTGAGATACTACAAATAATGTCTCTTCATCTAAATGCTGAATTGCAATTTTTTGTGTTTTTGAACTTTTTAATGTTTCATCCATAAAAGTTTACCCCATTCTTAAATATTTATATATGAGCATGTGTTCATGTATAAATATATAGGGTTATTTTAGGAATGTCAATAATCAACTATACCGAAGCCTAGTTGCATTCAAATTTAGCTTTGTGCTTACACAAAGCGTTCCTTTCTGATTCCTTGACACCCGCTGAAAGAAAGTTAAAAGTAGCAATTACCAATTAAGCAGGATAAACTACTTTATAAGGAGAGATTTTTAGTGGATATTTTTGAAACAGATCGTCTATTTATGAAACAAGCATTAAAGGAAGCCAAAAAAGCAGCTATACTTGGGGAAGTGCCTATAGGTGCTGTACTTGTTTACAATGGGGAAATTATTGCAAAAGCTCATAATTTACGAGAAACAACACAGAATGCAACAACACATGCTGAGCTAATGGTTATTCAAGAGGCTTGTAAAAAAATCGGCAGCTGGCGTCTCGAAAAAACAACACTCTATGTTACGCTTGAACCTTGCCCAATGTGCGCAGGTGCAATTTTGCAATCTCGTGTACCACGTGTTGTCTATGGTGCAAGAGATATCAAAGCAGGCTGTGTAGATTCACTCTATCGTTTATTAAACGATGCACGCTTTAACCATGAATGTGAAGTATCTGAAGGAATCTTAGCAGATGAATGTGGACAAATTTTAACCGATTTTTTTAAAGCCTTACGAGAGCGTAAAAAAGCTGAGAAAAAAGCACGTATAGCTTCGAAAAATGAGACTATCAATTAAAGAAGGTGCCTCCTAATGAGACACCTTCTTTTTTATCCTCAGAGTAATAGCAATATATATGAACTGTGTCGTAGCAGCAACAGTAATGAATATTAAGGTTAAATAGTTAATCGTCTGAAAACACATTCACCTTCGATATTGCTTGTAAAGATACATCTGGTGGTCAATGAGTAACGTTCCACCATTAGCTTCCTGTAACTGACCTTTTCTTTCTTCATTAGTATAGCGGCAACTTTCATTATGAAGAACTTGTGCTATAAAATCTGTCTCTGTTCTAGTTTCCCCTGTTAATAAAATCGGAGCATTTTTCTTTGCGCTCAGACTGGCCTTTTCAAGTTGAGACTTCATTTCAGTGTTTATCGTAATGAAATCCTCTAGACGATTGGCCGTATGATTATCTCGAGATAGATTATGTCCCAGGAAATTATTTAAGCATTTTAATGCTTACTTTCATAAAAATGTTCTGAGAATTCAATTGCCTCCATAGCTTTCCATTGCTCCATAATGGGATAAGTTTAGCGATAAATAACTAAAACCATCTAATGTTGTAAGCTATTGCCCATAGGTTAAAACGGATTTCCCTGATTGCATGACTTCAAAAACGGTACTTGTTTCAGGTGTTAAGCCAATTTCTAATTAATATATTTAAATTTGCTAGATTATAAAAAATTACAAAACCTTTCATGAGAGATTTCAATTTTGGAAAAGCAAAAAAGCCATTTTAGATTCTCCCCTAAAGGATGGTCTAAAATAGCTTTTATTTGTTTTTTATTTTGGTGCGATTACGTCTTTACCACCCATATAAGGTCTTAAAACTTCAGGAATCACTACGCTTCCATCAGCTTGTTGATAGTTTTCCAGGATAGCCGCAACTGTACGACCAATGGCAAGACCTGAACCATTTAATGTGTGAACATACTCTGGTTTTGCATTTGGTTCACGACGGAAGCGGATATTTGCACGTCGTGCTTGGAAATCCTCAAAGTTAGAACAAGAAGAAATTTCACGGTACATGTTTTGTGCTGGAATCCACACTTCTAAATCATATTTCTTCGCTGCAGTAAAGCCTAAATCGGCTGTACACATTTTTAGTTTACGATATGGTAATCCTAATAATTGCAGTACTTTTTCAGCATGACCTGTTAATAGCTCTAACTGTTCGTATGATTCCTCTGGTTTTACAAAACGAACTAGTTCTACTTTATTGAATTGGTGTTGACGGATTAAACCACGTGTATCACGTCCTGCAGAACCTGCCTCTGAGCGGAAGCATGCACTGTATGCAGCAAAGCCTTGTGGTAAAGCCTCAGCTGGTAATATTTCATCACGATAGAAGTTCGTTACTGGAACCTCTGCTGTTGGAATCATGAAATAATCAGTTTCTTCTAATTTGAATACATCTTCCTCGAATTTTGGAAGCTGTCCAGTACCTGTTAAGCTATCACGATTTACAATGACAGGTGGTAGCATTTCCTCATAGCCATGCTCTTCTGCATGTAAATCCATCATAAACGTCATTAATGCACGTTCTAAACGAGCTCCAAGACCACGGTAGAATAAGAAACGGCTACCTGTTACTTTTGCGCCACGTTCAAAATCCACAATTTTCAAATCTGTCGCTAGATCCCAGTGTGCTTTAATATCAAAATCAAATGCTGGAATTTCGCCCCAAGTATATTCCTCAACATTGTCGTCCTCTGTTGTACCTACTGGGACAGATTCATGAGGAATGTTTGGTAAACGCATCATCATATCTTTAAAGCGCTCTTCTACATCATTTAATTGATTGTCTAATTCTTTAATTTCATCGCCTACCTGACGCATACGAGCAATGACTTCATCTGCGTTTTCCTTATTGCGCTTCATAAGTGAAATTTGTTCAGATACTTTATTACGTTCTGCTTTTAATTCTTCTGTTTTAGCAATTAATTCACGACGCTTTGCATCTAAGCCTTCAAAGTCATCTAAGTTACCTAAATCTTCATTACGTGTTAATAGCATTTCTTTAATTTCCGCGAAATTATCGCGTACACGTTTAATATCTAACATATTCATACCTCCAATAGTTTCTTTAATGATGGGAAATTGTTGCATCAAAATAAACACAAAAAAGCCCTCATCCCTGGAAAGGGACGAGAGCTACCCGCGTTGCCACCCTAATTGACTAGGCGTATGCCTAATCCACTTATTTTATAACGGCATTTCAGCCGGCTACAGCCTACTTCACTCACTTCGACTGTGCAACTCCAGGACGGATTCACAAGTGCTTTTATCAGCTTCCACCAACCGCTGACTCTCTAAAAAAAACGTGCTTGCTACTACTTCCCATCATCGTGTTCAATTATTTAAATTTTAACCATACTGTACTATATGAAAACAAATTTTGCAAGTCATACCATAGAGGAGACAAAATATTCAAGAATTCGCTTATCTGCTGTTAATTCAGGATGAAACGAACAACCTAATAAATGACCATCTTGCGCCAAAATTATTTTTCCGTCATGCTGAGCGAGAACATCAACATCTTTACCTACCGCTTCAATATGAGGTGCACGAATAAAAACTGCTGGAATATGTGCACCTATTTTAGGAATATCCAGTTGAACTTCGAAGCTATCTATCTGACGTCCAAATGAATTTCTTGCTACCGTCACATCCATAACTGCTAAATGCGGTTCGTCATCCACTAATTGATTGGCTAATAAAATTAATCCTGCACATGTGCCAAATACCGGTAAACCTTGCTGTGCAAGTTCACGGATTGGCTCTAGTAGGTCAAAACGGTCCAGCAATTTTCGCATTGTCGTACTTTCCCCACCAGGTAGTACAAGTCCATCGAGATTCACTAAATCCTTCTTCTGTTTTACTAAAATCGCTTCACAATCAAGCCCTTCTAACATTTGGACATGCTCACGGACTGCTCCTTGTAATGCTAAAACACCAATTCGTTTCATTTTACCAGCCTCGCTCTTGCATACGCTCGTTTTGCCCAAGCTGTGCAATATCAATACCCTTCATTGGTACACCGAGCTCTTTAGATATTTCAGCAATTAGCTTATAGTCTTTATAGTGGATAGTCGCCTCCACAATAGCACGTGCAAATTTTTCTGGATTTTCGGATTTGAAAATACCAGAGCCCACGAAAACGCCATCAGCTCCAAGCTCCATCATTAATGCAGCATCGGCTGGCGTAGCAACACCACCTGCCGCAAAATTTACTACTGGTAAACGACCAAGACGTTTAATTTCTCTTAATAATTCGAAAGGAGCCCCCAGTAATTTTGCCTCCGTCATTAATTCATCTTCTGTCATACCCACTACTTTACGTACCTGAGCATTTACTTTGCGAATATGTCGAACTGCCTCCACTATATTCCCTGTTCCTGGTTCACCTTTTGTTCGTAGCATTGACGCGCCTTCTCCGATACGACGGGCTGCTTCACCTAAATCACGACAGCCGCACACAAACGGTACTGTGTAATCACTTTTTAATAAATGGTATTCTTCATCTGCTGGTGTTAAAACTTCACTTTCATCAATATAATCAACCCCCATTGCCTCTAAAACGCGTGCTTCAACGATATGCCCTATACGTGCCTTTGCCATAACAGGAATGGTTACAGCCGCCATTACTTCCTCCACAATACGAGGATCAGCCATACGTGCAACGCCACCTGCCTTACGAATATCTGAAGGTACCCTTTCTAATGCCATAACGGCTACAGCGCCTGCTGCTTCTGCTATTTTTGCTTGCTCTGCATTAATGACGTCCATAATAACGCCGCCCTTTTGCATTTCTGCCATTCCACGTTTTACTAACTCTGTACCTGTTTGTTTCATTTTCTAACCTCCACCTTTATGATGAAGTTTAGTATAATAGAAATTGACCATATAAAAATATCCAGTTTTTAAAATAATCATAAGGTCAGGAGGTTATACAACATGGATATGCTTTTATTTCAGCTTGAAAGAGATAGTGATAAACCGCTTTATGATCAGCTTTATAACGGTATTAAGGATGCTATTATTTCCAAGAAAATAATGGTAGGAGAAAAATTACCGTCAAAAAGAAAATTATCCGATTTTTTAAATATTTCTCAAACAACAATTGAAATTGCTTATGCACAGCTATTAGCTGAAGGTTATATTATGTCTAAATCACGGGTTGGCTACTTTGTTGAAGAAATAGATGAACTACCCTACATTCAGCAAGACAATGTAACCTCCGTCAATGAGCATCCTAAGAAAAAAACATACAAAATTGATTTTAATCCTGGTTCTATTGATATCGATGCCTTTCCGTTTCAAACATGGAGAAAGTATGCGAAAGAGCTTTTTGACGATACCTCAAAAGAATTATTATTAACAGGTGAACCTCAAGGTGAACTTTCTTTACGTACAGAGATTGCAAATTATCTATATCAATCACGCGGTGTTGTCTGTCATCCAAAGCAAATCGTAATTGGCTCTGGTACTGAACAGCTTCTGCCTATGATCCTACGTCTTTTTAACGACGATACCTGCTTTGCCCTAGAAAACCCAGGGTACCCAGCCGTGCATCGTATGTTTTCGCAGCATAAGCGAAAAGTCTATCCGATTGCAGTGGATGAAGAGGGAATTATTATTCATGAGCTTGAAAAAACGAGCGCTAATGTCGTTTATATTACACCCTCACACCAATTTCCTACCGGTGCGGTATTATCTGCCACTAGACGGGCACAAGCTTTAAACTGGGCTGCTCAGAGCTCCTCACGTTATATTATTGAAGATGATTATGATTCGGAATTTCGTTATGCTGGAAAACCCATTCCTGCACTACATGCCTTAGATCGAAATGATAAAGTGATTTACATGAGTACTTTTACAAAGTCATTAATGCCATCCTTGCGAGTAGCTTATTTTGTACTTCCACCTAAACTACTTGCCACATATAACGATGTCTTTAATTATTATTCATCTACTGTACCTCGCTTCGATCAGCATATCGTGGCAAATTTTATGCGAGACGGGCATTTTGCAAAGCACCTCAATCGAATGCGTAAAGTTTATCGAAAAAAACATGATAAGCTAACCTCCTTTTTAGAAAAATATTCTTCAGCGATTAAAATAACTGGTGAACAAGCTGGAATGCATATTTTATTAGAAGTACAGCACATTTTATCAGAAAAACAATTACAGCAACTTGCTTCTCAAGCGGAGATTGGTATTTATCCGTTATCTGCTTATAGACTAGACCATTATGAATCTTCACATGCTCAATTTTTACTTGGCTTTGGTGGAATACCTGTTCAAACAATTGAACAATCCATTGAACAGCTGATGGATTGTTGGGAAATAGAAAAAAATGACCCGTCTACTAGTTAGTAGATAGGTCATTTTCTTTTACGTTTCAATCAATTGAATCTGATAGTGTTCAAACCATGTATGAATTTGCCCTAAATATGCTAAAAGCTGAGGCCCTGCCATTAATTGCCCATACCATGGAATTTTAAAAGAGCTACCTCCCGATTCAATTAACTCTGCAAGCTTTTGTCGTTCAAATAGTTCATGTAAAATTGAATTTTTATCGTGAAGGATTTCTCTCAACCATTTTTGAACACCTGCTGTATAAACAGGGTGGTACGTTTTAGGATAAGGATTCTTTTTACGATACAACACTTCATCAGGTAATAAGTGTGCCATCGATTTTCGAAGTAATCCTTTTTCTATTCCATCCAAATTCTTCATTTCCCACGGAATATTCCAAGCATATTCCACAAGCCTATGATCTGCAAAAGGAACACGCACCTCTAAACTTGCCCCCATGCTCATACGATCTTTTCTTTCTAACAATGTTTGCATGAACCAGAGCATATTTAAATAAAACATTTCTCGATGTCTTGCTTCTGCAGGACTTTCTCCATCTAACAACGGTACTTCAGCCATTGTTTGTGTGTAGAGTTGATGTGCATAGGACTCAATTTTTAATTTTTTATCCCACTTCTCTTGAAGTAATCCACCTCTTTCAGACAATGAACGAATCCAAGGAAAACCTGAAGTTTTTTCTTGAAACCATGGGTATCCACCAAAAATTTCATCTGCACACTCTCCTGATAATGCTACAGTAAAATCTTTTTTTATTTCTCGACAAAACCATAATAACGATGAGTCGACATCTGCCATTCCAGGAGAATCCCGGACGATCACTGATTCTACTAATAAATCAATTAATTGTTGTTGCGTGATTTCCTCTGCATGATGTGTTGTCTGGAAAGTATCCGTCATTTTTTGTATCCAATACGTATCCGTTGATGTTTGGAAAGCATGTGGATTAAAGAAACGTTCATTATCTTCGTAATCGATAGAAAATGTATGCAATTTATGATTTTGTTGTTGAAATCTATTTGCTGCAATGCCGGTAATGATACTTGAATCAAGTCCACCTGAAAGAAATGTACAAATAGGTACATCTGAAATAAGCTGACGTTCAATCGCATCCGTCAATAAAAAACGAACATGCTCAGTAGTTTCCTCTAATGTTTCTTCATGCCTTTGGCTTTGTAGCTGCCAATATGGCCACTTTTTCAAGCCTTCTCTGGAAAACCGCATAGCATATCCCGGTCTTAATTCCTCGATATTTTGAAAAAGTGTCTTGCCTGGTGCTCTAGAGGGCCCTACAGCCATCATACTTGCCAATCCTTCCACATTTACACTTGCTTGAACCATGGGATGTGCCAACAAGGCCTTCACTTCAGATGCAAAAAGCACACCGCCTTGTTGCTCTGTATAATACAAAGGTTTCACACCTAATCGATCTCGGCATAAAAATAGTGATTGTGTTTGCTCATCCCAAACACCGAAGGCAAAAATGCCATTTAAAAAATCTACACATTTTTCTTTCCATTCAATATAGGCAGTTAATAACACTTCCGTATCTGAATGTGTTGTAAAGCTGTGGCCTCTTTTTAAAAGTTCTTTACGTAACTCTTCCGTATTATAAAGTTCGCCATTGTATGTAATGACATAGTTTACGCCATCATGTATTTTTTTCATTGGCTGTTTGCCGCCAATTAGATCGATAACTGCCAATCGTCGATGGCCAAATGCAATATGCTCACTACACCAAATATTTTCATCATCCGGCCCTCTTTTATTTAATGTTTGTGTCATCGATTTTAAAATTGTGTCACTTGTTCTTAAATCCCTTTGAAAACTAGCCCATCCTGTAATTCCACACATTTAGCCACATCCTTTCGCCTATTAGCTTATGCAGGACTATGCTAAAATGTGAAAAAGCACATGAATGCTTTATAACATTCATGTGCTCATTAACTATAGATTAAAATAGTCCCCCAACAAAGTCTGTAATGCCTCCCCATAAATTGCCGAAGAAGTTACCTATACCTTGGAAGAACAATGAAATACCGCTAGCACGCTCTACAGCCTCTGTTGTGACAACATCGGATGAAATATCCTTGCCATCGATAAAGCCGTAATCAGTGCCTTCTGTGCGCTCAATAACGACCTTTCCTACAACAGTGTCTTTCTTAACATCTGCCTCTAAACTCTTTTTATCTAAAACCAATGTAGGTTTATATAAATCTTTATCAGAAGACTTAATCATAAATGAAATTGGTTCTTTTACTGCAATCGCTACTTTGTCTTCTTTACCTTTTGTCACTTTTACTGTTTTTTGATCTTTGAATGTATAGTTCGCTGGTAAAATTTCTTGTTTAGAGAATTGTGAAAAACCATAATTAAATAATTTTGCTGTGGCATCAAAGCGAGCTGCATATGATCCTTGTCCATTTGCATCAACAGCTTTCATAACCACTGCAATCAAACGAGTACCATTGCGCTCTGCAGTACCTGTGAAGCAGTGACCTGCAAAGTTTGTTGTACCTGTTTTTAATCCATCTACACCTTGATACTCATACACTAATCCAGGTAACATAAAGTTCCAGTTAGACATTTCAATTGCATCATCTGTGCCTTCACGGAACGTTTTCTTTGTAATTTGAGATGTTTCTAAAACCTTCGGGTGGTCTTTTAATAGATGATACGCCAATTTAGCTACAGATTTAGCAGGCATCACATTTTCGTCTTCTGGACCTGTACCTGATGGATGCATACCAAATAAATCAGCGTTATTAAGACCCGTAGAATTGACAAATTTATAGCCCTCTAAGCCAAGTTCCTCTGCCTTTTTATTCATTAACTTTAAAAATTCAGTCTCAGAACCCGCAATCGTTTCGGCAATAGCTACGGTTGCCGCATTTGCCGAATAAATGGCCATGGCTTCGTATAACTCACGAATCGTGTAAGAGCCATCTCTACGTAAAGGTACATTACTTAATGCACGATTTTGAGACATACGATACGTATAATCTGTTACTTGATATTCCTGTTCCCACTTAACTGTCCCTGCATCAATCGCGTCCAGTAACAGGTATTCAGTCATCATTTTCGTCATACTTGCAATACCTAGTGAAGTATCTGCGTTTTGTTCATATAAAATTTTCCCTGAATCTGCGTCAATTAAAATCGCAGCATCCACTGTTAATCCCAAATCTGTTTCCGCATTTGCCTTTGCAGGAATACCCGCAAAAATACTAAATAATAAAACAGGGATTAGGAGTAAACGTAATACGGTGTTCATTTTCTTTTTCACCTTTAAAGCCCTCCAAAAAAATAATCTTGTCCTCGACATTTTATCATAGATAACAACAACCGTGTTGACTCTCTACCATAAAAAAATGCTCTCGCGCCATCTTTGTAGACGATGCGAAAGCATAAAAGTTGCAAGTAATTTATTACATGGAATAGTTTGGTGATTCTTTTGTAATCTGTACATCATGTGGATGTGATTCCCGTAGACCAGCACCTGTCATTCTAACAAATTGTGCATTATCTCGTAGGTGCTCAAGATGTGGTGCTCCACAATAACCCATACCAGCGCGAATACCACCAATCAGTTGGTAAATTGTATCAGCTAATGGTCCCTTATATGGAAGGCGACCCTCAATACCCTCAGGTACTAATTTTTTCGCATCCTCTTGGAAGTAACGATCTTTAGAACCTTTTTCCATTGCTCCGATAGAACCCATACCACGGTAAACTTTGAAACGACGTCCTTGGAAGATTTCTGTTTCTCCAGGAGATTCAGATGTACCTGCAAGAAGTGAACCAAGCATTACAACATTACCTCCAGCTGCTAGAGCTTTTACGATATCACCAGAGTATTTAATACCACCATCAGCAATAATTGTTTTACCAAGCTCACGAGCTACTGTAGCACAATCATATACTGCTGTAATTTGTGGTACACCCACACCAGCTACAACACGTGTAGTACAAATAGAACCTGGACCAATACCTACTTTAACAACATCTGCACCAGCTTCAAATAATGCACGTGCACCTTCTCCTGTTGCTACGTTACCAGCAATGATCTCTAACTCTGGGTAGGTTTCTCGGATTGAACGGATTGTTTGTAAAACGCCTTCTGAATGCCCATGGGCTGTATCGATTACTACAATGTCAACTTGTGCTTCTACAAGTTTCTCAATACGCACCATTGTATCTTTTGATACACCGACTGCTGCTCCTACTAGTAAACGACCATGTGTATCTTTAGCAGCATTCGGGAACTCAATTACTTTCTCGATATCTTTAATTGTAATAAGACCAGTTAATCTACCTTCTTCATCTACAATTGGAAGTTTTTCGATTTTATATTGTTGAAGAATTTTTTCAGCATCCTCTAAAGTCGTTCCTACAGGTGCTGTAATCAAATCTTCTTTTGTCATTACATCTTCAATTTTTAAAGAGTAATCAGAGATAAAACGTAAGTCACGGTTTGTAATAATCCCTACTAGCTTTTGATTTTCCATACTATCAACAATAGGTACACCAGAGATTCGGTATTTACCCATTAGATGCTCAGCATCGAAAACTTGATGTGTCGGAGTTAAGAAGAATGGGTTTGTAATAACACCATTTTCAGAACGTTTTACTTTTTCTACTTGTTCAGCTTGCTCATCGATCCCCATGTTTTTATGAATAATACCGATACCGCCTTGACGTGCCATAGCAATCGCCATTTTAGACTCTGTAACTGTATCCATACCTGCACTGACCATTGGAATGTTTAATTTAATCTTTGGTGTTAATTGAACAGATAGATCAACATCTTTCGGTAATACTTCGGAATGAGCTGGTACTAATAATACATCATCAAAAGTTAAACCTTCTTTGGCAAATTTAGTCTCCCACATTTTCGTAACTTCCTCCTATAGTTAAAAGAATATTAATTGTAAGATTAACAACGTGGACTGCTACTGTCAAGAAACTTATAAAAGAAAGACAATTCAGATTTTTAATGATAGCAAATTTTAATTAAAAATCCAAATAAATAGCTACAGTAAAAATATAGAATGAGTTAGATATATTTAATTTTTTCATAATATTTCTTAGAAAATAATTGTTTTTTGTAGAAAATCCTTTAAATTATTAAAGAATTTCATTAGGAAATAAAAAAACAGCCAGCATACAGCTGACTGTTTCTATTGCCTAGCGACGTCCTACTCTCACAGGGGGAAGCCCCCAACTACCATCGGCGCTAAAGAGCTTAACTTCCGTGTTCGGTATGGGAACGGGTGTGACCTCTTTGCCATCATCACTAGACTATGGTCGGCTTTCAATATACATCGTATTTCTTCGTCAGCTTCTGTCGTTCAGTCAGTCACGTACTTGAGTACGCTCCTTCCCTCTCTCCATTGCTTCCTCGAACTACTCGTATCTTGAAACCCTTCATAAAAGAAATTATTCTTTCAAAACTGGATAAACGGTTCATTGAATGTTTCAAACGTTTTGGTTAAGTCCTCGATCGATTAGTATTCGTCAGCTCCATGTGTCACCACACTTCCACCTCGAACCTATCTACCTCATCGTCTTTGAGGGATCTTACTTACTTGCGTAATGGGAAATCTCATCTTGAGGGGGGCTTCATGCTTAGATGCTTTCAGCACTTATCCCGTCCACACATAGCTACCCAGCGATGCCTTTGGCAAGACAACTGGTACACCAGCGGTGTGTCCATCCCGGTCCTCTCGTACTAAGGACAGCTCCTCTCAAATTTCCTACGCCCACGACGGATAGGGACCGAACTGTCTCACGACGTTCTGAACCCAGCTCGCGTACCGCTTTAATGGGCGAACAGCCCAACCCTTGGGACCGACTACAGCCCCAGGATGCGATGAGCCGACATCGAGGTGCCAAACCTCCCCGTCGATGTGGACTCTTGGGGGAGATAAGCCTGTTATCCCCGGGGTAGCTTTTATCCGTTGAGCGATGGCCCTTCCATGCGGAACCACCGGATCACTAAGCCCGTCTTTCGACCCTGCTCGACTTGTAGGTCTCGCAGTCAAGCTCCCTTGTGCCTTTACACTCTACGAATGATTTCCAACCATTCTGAGGGAACCTTTGGGCGCCTCCGTTACCTTTTAGGAGGCGACCGCCCCAGTCAAACTGTCCGCCTGACACTGTCTCCTGCCCCGCTAAGGGGCATGGGTTAGAATTTCAATACAACCAGGGTAGTATCCCACCGACGCCTCCTTCGAAGCTGGCGCTCCGAGATCTCTGGCTCCTACCTATCCTGTACAAGTTGTACCAAAATTCAATATCAGGCTACAGTAAAGCTCCACGGGGTCTTTCCGTCCTGTCGCGGGTAACCTGCATCTTCACAGGTACTATAATTTCACCGAGTCTCTCGTTGAGACAGTGCCCAGATCGTTACGCCTTTCGTGCGGGTCGGAACTTACCCGACAAGGAATTTCGCTACCTTAGGACCGTTATAGTTACGGCCGCCGTTTACTGGGGCTTCAATTCGCAGCTTCGCTTGCGCTAACCACTCCTCTTAACCTTCCAGCACCGGGCAGGCGTCAGCCCCTATACGTCACCTTACGGTTTTGCAGAGACCTGTGTTTTTGCTAAACAGTCGCCTGGGCCTATTCACTGCGGCTCTCATGCGCTTGCACGCTCAAGAGCACCCCTTCTCCCGAAGTTACGGGGTCATTTTGCCGAGTTCCTTAACGAGAGTTCTCTCGCACACCTTAGGATTCTCTCCTCGACTACCTGTGTCGGTTTGCGGTACGGGCACCTCTCACCTCGATAGAGGCTTTTCTTGGCAGTGTGAAATCAGGAACTTCGTCCATACGGACTCGCCATCACAGCTCAACGTTACAGTGTGCGGATTTGCCTACACACACGCCTTACTGCTTGGACGCGCATAACCAACAGCGCGCTTACCCTATCCTACTGCGTCCCCCCATTTCTCAAACGGTGAGGAGGTGGTACAGGAATATCAACCTGTTGTCCATCGCCTACGCCTATCGGCCTCGGCTTAGGTCCCGACTAACCCTGAGCGGACGAGCCTTCCTCAGGAAACCTTAGTCATACGGTGGACGGGATTCTCACCCGTCTTTCGCTACTCATACCGGCATTCTCACTTCTAAGCGCTCCACCAGTCCTTCCGGTCTGACTTCAACGCACTTAGAACGCTCTCCTACCACTGACATCGTAGATGTCAATCCACAGCTTCGGTGAATCGTTTAGCCCCGATACATTTTCGGCGCAGCGTCACTCGACCAGTGAGCTATTACGCACTCTTTAAATGATGGCTGCTTCTAAGCCAACATCCTGGTTGTCTGTGCAACGCCACATCCTTTTCCACTTAACGATTACTTTGGGACCTTAGCTGGTGGTCTGGGCTGTTTCCCTTTTGACTACGGATCTTATCACTCGCAGTCTGACTCCCGTGTATAAATATCTGGCATTCGGAGTTTGTCTGAATTCGGTAAACCGGGATGGCCCCCTAGTCCAAACAGTGCTCTACCTCCAGTATTCTCATCACGAGGCTAGCCCTAAAGCTATTTCGGAGAGAACCAGCTATCTCCAAGTTCGATTGGAATTTCTCCGCTACCCACACCTCATCCCCGCACTTTTCAACGTGCGTGGGTTCGGGCCTCCAGTAAGTGTTACCTTACCTTCACCCTGGACATGGGTAGATCACCTGGTTTCGGGTCTACGACCACGTACTATTTCGCCCTATTCAGACTCGCTTTCGCTGCGGCTCCGCCTTCTAAAGCTTAACCTCGCACGTAATCGTAACTCGCCGGTTCATTCTACAAAAGGCACGCTATCACCCATTAACGGGCTCTAACTACTTGTAGGCACACGGTTTCAGGATCTCTTTCACTCCCCTTCCGGGGTGCTTTTCACCTTTCCCTCACGGTACTGGTTCACTATCGGTCACTAGGTAGTATTTAGCCTTGGGAGATGGTCCTCCCGGATTCCGACGGAATTTCACGTGTTCCGCCGTACTCAGGATCCACTCAGGAGAGAACGAACTTTCGACTACAGGGCTTTTACCTGCTCTGGCGGACCTTTCCAAGTCGCTTCATCTAACTCGCTCTTTTGTAACTCCGTATTGAGTGTCCTACAACCCCAAGAGGCAAGCCTCTTGGTTTGGGCTCTTCCCGTTTCGCTCGCCGCTACTCAGGGAATCGATTTTTCTTTCTCTTCCTCCAGGTACTTAGATGTTTCAGTTCCCTGGGTCTGCCTTCAAGACGCTATGTATTCACGTCAAGATACTACGCGATTAAACGTAGTGGGTTCCCCCATTCGGAAATCTCCGGATCAAAGCTCACTTACAGCTCCCCGAAGCATATCGGTGTTAGTGCCGTCCTTCTTCGGCTCCTAGTGCCAAGGCATTCGCCGTGCGCCCTTAATAACTTAACCAAGTTATTAAGCCTATAAAAAACTTAAAAAATAAATGTGTTTGTTACAATTTCAATGTCGTTTTATCCAGTTTTCAAAGAACAAGTTTTGAAGATTTTCATTCAAGAAAGAATGAACCTTCAAAACTGAACGCAAAACGTAATCTTACAAACCCTAGGTTTGTATTCCGAAATAATCCTTAGAAAGGAGGTGATCCAGCCGCACCTTCCGATACGGCTACCTTGTTACGACTTCACCCCAATCATCTATCCCACCTTCGGCGGCTGGCTCCAAAAGGTTACCTCACCGACTTCGGGTGTTACAAACTCTCGTGGTGTGACGGGCGGTGTGTACAAGGCCCGGGAACGTATTCACCGCGGCATGCTGATCCGCGATTACTAGCGATTCCGGCTTCATGTAGGCGAGTTGCAGCCTACAATCCGAACTGAGAACGACTTTATCGGATTAGCTCCCTCTCGCGAGTTGGCAACCGTTTGTATCGTCCATTGTAGCACGTGTGTAGCCCAGGTCATAAGGGGCATGATGATTTGACGTCATCCCCACCTTCCTCCGGTTTGTCACCGGCAGTCACCTTAGAGTGCCCAACTAAATGATGGCAACTAAGATCAAGGGTTGCGCTCGTTGCGGGACTTAACCCAACATCTCACGACACGAGCTGACGACAACCATGCACCACCTGTCACCGTTGCCCCCGAAGGGGAAACTATATCTCTACAGTGGTCAACGGGATGTCAAGACCTGGTAAGGTTCTTCGCGTTGCTTCGAATTAAACCACATGCTCCACCGCTTGTGCGGGCCCCCGTCAATTCCTTTGAGTTTCAGTCTTGCGACCGTACTCCCCAGGCGGAGTGCTTAATGCGTTAGCTGCAGCACTAAGGGGCGGAAACCCCCTAACACTTAGCACTCATCGTTTACGGCGTGGACTACCAGGGTATCTAATCCTGTTTGCTCCCCACGCTTTCGCGCCTCAGTGTCAGTTACAGACCAGATAGTCGCCTTCGCCACTGGTGTTCCTCCAAATCTCTACGCATTTCACCGCTACACTTGGAATTCCACTATCCTCTTCTGCACTCAAGTCTCCCAGTTTCCAATGACCCTCCACGGTTGAGCCGTGGGCTTTCACATCAGACTTAAGAAACCACCTGCGCGCGCTTTACGCCCAATAATTCCGGACAACGCTTGCCACCTACGTATTACCGCGGCTGCTGGCACGTAGTTAGCCGTGGCTTTCTAATAAGGTACCGTCAAGGTACAGCCAGTTACTACTGTACTTGTTCTTCCCTTACAACAGAGTTTTACGAACCGAAATCCTTCTTCACTCACGCGGCGTTGCTCCATCAGGCTTTCGCCCATTGTGGAAGATTCCCTACTGCTGCCTCCCGTAGGAGTCTGGGCCGTGTCTCAGTCCCAGTGTGGCCGATCACCCTCTCAGGTCGGCTACGCATCGTCGCCTTGGTGAGCCGTTACCTCACCAACTAGCTAATGCGCCGCGGGCCCATCCTATAGCGACAGCCGAAACCGTCTTTCAGTGTTTCACCATGAGGTGAAACAGATTATTCGGTATTAGCCCCGGTTTCCCGGAGTTATCCCAAACTATAAGGTAGGTTGCCCACGTGTTACTCACCCGTCCGCCGCTAACGTCGAAGGAGCAAGCTCCTTCTCTGTTCGCTCGACTTGCATGTATTAGGCACGCCGCCAGCGTTCGTCCTGAGCCAGGATCAAACTCTCCATAAAAGAAATTTGAATAGCTCAAATTGTTTTGCTGGCATCATTTTGATGTCCAAAATTTTGTTTTGTTCACTAACCAAGGTTAGTTACTAAAAACTTTATTGATTACGTTTTGCTTGTTCAGTTTTCAAGGTTCATTTTATGTTTTCTCTTTGTTAAGAGCTAACTTTTATATAATAACATGTTTAATATTTAATGTCAAAAGTTATTTTATTTTTATATTTTAGTAGTTGCTTATCTCAACAGCAACTTTTATATAATAACACCTCATTTATTATTGGTCAATAGTTTTATATAAATAATTTTAAACGAACTAAAATTTCAACCTTGGCCAATTCCGTAAAAATTGAATTGTACGATTTCTTCCTATTTCTAAAAGAGTTTCTTTTGTCTCCTCATTTAAATCAAATTGAGTTGCACTATAATCTTCTACAGGAATAAAGATAATATCTCTTTCATGTCGCCTTGATATATACCTCTCATCATGTGCGTCTTTCATAGTTGAAAATAATGCTTCAAATAAGTTTAGGCCATTTTTAATTTCTTGCGGACATTGTTCTTCTCTCCTTCTGCTTAGCTTCAAACCCAAAATTGGTCGTACTTTTCGACCTTCTTTATCATCAAATATCCATAATGGGAAATTACTTAAAACCCCACCATCCACGATTACTGATTCTCCTTTGCCAGTTTTTAAGGTAACTGGTTCAAAGAAAAATGGTATACCACAACTCATACGTAGTGCACAAGCAACTGAAAAGTTCTTCGCATCAATCTGATATTTGTGTAGATCATCTGGTAAAACAATCATTCTACCATTGGTCAAATCTGAAGCTACTAATTTTAGTGAATCTTTAGGCAAATCTCCAAAAGTATATACACCTTTTGCAGCTAATTTTTGAAAAAACCATTTTTCTAATGCCTTTCCTTTATAAAGACCTAAATGATTATAAACATTTATCCATTTCATAAAAGGGAAAGGTAATATTGTTCTTCTAGGATCCAGTAATGAAGGTACATCCAATTCTTCTAGCATAGCTTCGATCTCTTTACCGCTATATCCTGCAGCAATAAACGCAGCTAAAATTGCACCTGCACTTGTACCAGCTACACGTTTAAAACGAAAATGTTCAGCTTCTAGTACTTGATATGCCCCAACCAGGGCAAATCCCTTCAAACCACCACCAGAAAAAACGCCATCAATCCACAAAATTTCCTCTCCTTTTTGATGTAATCTTTACAGTATAAGAGAGGGTAATGATGATTAGAACTAAAATTTATACTTTATTGTCGAAACCTAAAACATGGTTAACAACTTTTGTTTATGATCGAATTGGATTTTTTCTAATATACGGAATAAAAGGGGTTTCACAAAAGGAAGGTAATTAGTACATACTGACCTATTAATTAAGAGAGACGTTTTTTCTATGGCTATTAAGAGTAAGTTACCCATTTGAAGTAAAATGAGGGCAAATGAAATGAAGTTGCTTGTATACCAGTAAAACAAGTACTAGAGGAACTGAATATAAAACACACATAGTTAAAATGCTATTGAAACATTCGTAGAGGAGAAAGAGGCGAAACAGTCAGGTAAGGTAAGGGCAGGCCATACATTTGGTTATGGTTAAGGTGAAATCACTACATTTTTCAGAAATCTACCAACAAAAAAATAGTGTAACGATTTATGCAAAAATATAATTGGTCTTATTATGTCATAGTAGAGAAAGGAAGCGCACAGGACATTCCATACATATAGCTGAAAATAAATTTAAATTAGTCAAGATTTTTATGCACGAACAACCCTTCATGATCATTTGATCCTCAAGAATACTGTTGTCATTGACTATATATTTCTGAATGTTTTTTGTTTCTTCCTACTGTATCTACATAATATCCACGACATCAAAACTCCCTGTTAATATATTTGTATTTCAGATTCGCCTGTCAATCAAATTTCATTAAACTACCTTTCCCTTTCAAATAACCCATATGAAACACTTAATTTTGGAGAATTACTCACCAACATATGAATATAATCAGGGCAGGCTGTTGCTTCGATAATTTCTGCTCCTTTTCTTTCACCTAACTAGCAAAGGATTCTCCCTATATTAACTTTAATTTGTACACAAATAATCTGCCTTCTATATTTTGGCGCAAAGACAATGTGATACTTACAATTCCATGTTGTGTGTGCTAAACTCTTGTTATCTATTTGGATCCCCTTTCGTACGAAGTCGGTTGACCAGACCCGAATTCATTATACGATTGGGGATTTTTTCTTGTCCATAGCTAGAAGCTCTTTAGAACCTCTCGCATAGCAAGGGGTTTTCAAAAGATACAAAAATAAAAAAACAGCCAGCACACAGCTGACTGTTTCTATTGCCTAGCGATGTCCTACTCTCACAGGGGGAAGCCCCCAACTACCATCGGCGCTAAAGAGCTTAACTTCCGTGTTCGGTATGGGAACGGGTGTGACCTCTTTGCCATCATCACTAGACTATAGTCGGCTTTCAATATACATCGCATTTCTTCGTCAGCTTCTGTCGTTCAGTCAGTCACGTACTTGAGTACGCTCCTTCCCTCTCTCCATTGCTTCCTCGAACTACTCGTATCTTGAAACCCTTCATAAAAGAAATTATTCTTTCAAAACTGGATAAACGTGCATTGAATGGTTCAAACGTTTTTGGTTAAGTCCTCGATCGATTAGTATTCGTCAGCTCCATGTGTCACCACACTTCCACCTCGAACCTATCTACCTCATCGTCTTTGAGGGATCTTACTTACTTGCGTAATGGGAAATCTCATCTTGAGGGGGGCTTCATGCTTAGATGCTTTCAGCACTTATCCCGTCCACACATAGCTACCCAGCGATGCCTTTGGCAAGACAACTGGTACACCAGCGGTGTGTCCATCCCGGTCCTCTCGTACTAAGGACAGCTCCTCTCAAATTTCCTACGCCCACGACGGATAGGGACCGAACTGTCTCACGACGTTCTGAACCCAGCTCGCGTACCGCTTTAATGGGCGAACAGCCCAACCCTTGGGACCGACTACAGCCCCAGGATGCGATGAGCCGACATCGAGGTGCCAAACCTCCCCGTCGATGTGGACTCTTGGGGGAGATAAGCCTGTTATCCCCGGGGTAGCTTTTATCCGTTGAGCGATGGCCCTTCCATGCGGAACCACCGGATCACTAAGCCCGTCTTTCGACCCTGCTCGACTTGTAGGTCTCGCAGTCAAGCTCCCTTGTGCCTTTACACTCTACGAATGATTTCCAACCATTCTGAGGGAACCTTTGGGCGCCTCCGTTACCTTTTAGGAGGCGACCGCCCCAGTCAAACTGTCCGCCTGACACTGTCTCCTGCCCCGCTAAGGGGCATGGGTTAGAATTTCAATACAACCAGGGTAGTATCCCACCGACGCCTCCTTCGAAGCTGGCGCTCCGAGATCTCTGGCTCCTACCTATCCTGTACAAGTTGTACCAAAATTCAATATCAGGCTACAGTAAAGCTCCACGGGGTCTTTCCGTCCTGTCGCGGGTAACCTGCATCTTCACAGGTACTATAATTTCACCGAGTCTCTCGTTGAGACAGTGCCCAGATCGTTACGCCTTTCGTGCGGGTCGGAACTTACCCGACAAGGAATTTCGCTACCTTAGGACCGTTATAGTTACGGCCGCCGTTTACTGGGGCTTCAATTCGCAGCTTCGCTTGCGCTAACCACTCCTCTTAACCTTCCAGCACCGGGCAGGCGTCAGCCCCTATACGTCACCTTACGGTTTTGCAGAGACCTGTGTTTTTGCTAAACAGTCGCCTGGGCCTATTCACTGCGGCTCTCATGCGCTTGCACGCTCAAGAGCACCCCTTCTCCCGAAGTTACGGGGTCATTTTGCCGAGTTCCTTAACGAGAGTTCTCTCGCACACCTTAGGATTCTCTCCTCGACTACCTGTGTCGGTTTGCGGTACGGGCACCTCTCACCTCGATAGAGGCTTTTCTTGGCAGTGTGAAATCAGGAACTTCGTCCATACGGACTCGCCATCACAGCTCAACGTTACAGTGTGCGGATTTGCCTACACACACGCCTTACTGCTTGGACGCGCATAACCAACAGCGCGCTTACCCTATCCTACTGCGTCCCCCCATTTCTCAAACGGTGAGGAGGTGGTACAGGAATATCAACCTGTTGTCCATCGCCTACGCCTATCGGCCTCGGCTTAGGTCCCGACTAACCCTGAGCGGACGAGCCTTCCTCAGGAAACCTTAGTCATACGGTGGACGGGATTCTCACCCGTCTTTCGCTACTCATACCGGCATTCTCACTTCTAAGCGCTCCACCAGTCCTTCCGGTCTGACTTCAACGCACTTAGAACGCTCTCCTACCACTGACATCGTAGATGTCAATCCACAGCTTCGGTGAATCGTTTAGCCCCGATACATTTTCGGCGCAGCGTCACTCGACCAGTGAGCTATTACGCACTCTTTAAATGATGGCTGCTTCTAAGCCAACATCCTGGTTGTCTGTGCAACGCCACATCCTTTTCCACTTAACGATTACTTTGGGACCTTAGCTGGTGGTCTGGGCTGTTTCCCTTTTGACTACGGATCTTATCACTCGCAGTCTGACTCCCGTGTATAAATATCTGGCATTCGGAGTTTGTCTGAATTCGGTAAACCGGGATGGCCCCCTAGTCCAAACAGTGCTCTACCTCCAGTATTCTCATCACGAGGCTAGCCCTAAAGCTATTTCGGAGAGAACCAGCTATCTCCAAGTTCGATTGGAATTTCTCCGCTACCCACACCTCATCCCCGCACTTTTCAACGTGCGTGGGTTCGGGCCTCCAGTAAGTGTTACCTTACCTTCACCCTGGACATGGGTAGATCACCTGGTTTCGGGTCTACGACCACGTACTATTTCGCCCTATTCAGACTCGCTTTCGCTGCGGCTCCGCCTTCTAAAGCTTAACCTCGCACGTAATCGTAACTCGCCGGTTCATTCTACAAAAGGCACGCTATCACCCATTAACGGGCTCTAACTACTTGTAGGCACACGGTTTCAGGATCTCTTTCACTCCCCTTCCGGGGTGCTTTTCACCTTTCCCTCACGGTACTGGTTCACTATCGGTCACTAGGTAGTATTTAGCCTTGGGAGATGGTCCTCCCGGATTCCGACGGAATTTCACGTGTTCCGCCGTACTCAGGATCCACTCAGGAGAGAACGAACTTTCGACTACAGGGCTTTTACCTGCTCTGGCGGACCTTTCCAAGTCGCTTCATCTAACTCGCTCTTTTGTAACTCCGTATTGAGTGTCCTACAACCCCAAGAGGCAAGCCTCTTGGTTTGGGCTCTTCCCGTTTCGCTCGCCGCTACTCAGGGAATCGATTTTTCTTTCTCTTCCTCCAGGTACTTAGATGTTTCAGTTCCCTGGGTCTGCCTTCAAGACGCTATGTATTCACGTCAAGATACTACGCGATTAAACGTAGTGGGTTCCCCCATTCGGAAATCTCCGGATCAAAGCTCACTTACAGCTCCCCGAAGCATATCGGTGTTAGTGCCGTCCTTCTTCGGCTCCTAGTGCCAAGGCATTCGCCGTGCGCCCTTAATAACTTAACCTAACGGCTTTCAATACACATCACATTTCGTTGTCAGCGTCACTCGTTCAATCAATCACGTACTCAAGTACGCTCCTTCATTCACTCGATTGCTTCCTAGAACTGCTCATGTCTTGAAACCTTCTAATGTTATTAAGCCTATAAAAAAACTTAAAAAATAAATGTGTTTGTTACAATTTCAATGTCGTTTTATCCAGTTTTCAAAGAACAAAGATTGGTGGAGCCTAGCGGGATCGAACCGCTGACCTCCTGCGTGCAAGGCAGGCGCTCTCCCAGCTGAGCTAAGGCCCCAAGAGGTATATATGGTGGGCCTAAATGGACTCGAACCATCGACCTCACGCTTATCAGGCGTGCGCTCTAACCAGCTGAGCTATAGGCCCTCTTGGAAGTTTTATATTATTTAATAAACCTTCAAAACTGAACGCAAAACGTAATCTTACAAACCCTAGGTTTGTATTCCGAAATAATCCTTAGAAAGGAGGTGATCCAGCCGCACCTTCCGATACGGCTACCTTGTTACGACTTCACCCCAATCATCTATCCCACCTTCGGCGGCTGGCTCCAAAAGGTTACCTCACCGACTTCGGGTGTTACAAACTCTCGTGGTGTGACGGGCGGTGTGTACAAGGCCCGGGAACGTATTCACCGCGGCATGCTGATCCGCGATTACTAGCGATTCCGGCTTCATGTAGGCGAGTTGCAGCCTACAATCCGAACTGAGAACGACTTTATCGGATTAGCTCCCTCTCGCGAGTTGGCAACCGTTTGTATCGTCCATTGTAGCACGTGTGTAGCCCAGGTCATAAGGGGCATGATGATTTGACGTCATCCCCACCTTCCTCCGGTTTGTCACCGGCAGTCACCTTAGAGTGCCCAACTAAATGATGGCAACTAAGATCAAGGGTTGCGCTCGTTGCGGGACTTAACCCAACATCTCACGACACGAGCTGACGACAACCATGCACCACCTGTCACCGTTGCCCCCGAAGGGGAAACTATATCTCTACAGTGGTCAACGGGATGTCAAGACCTGGTAAGGTTCTTCGCGTTGCTTCGAATTAAACCACATGCTCCACCGCTTGTGCGGGCCCCCGTCAATTCCTTTGAGTTTCAGTCTTGCGACCGTACTCCCCAGGCGGAGTGCTTAATGCGTTAGCTGCAGCACTAAGGGGCGGAAACCCCCTAACACTTAGCACTCATCGTTTACGGCGTGGACTACCAGGGTATCTAATCCTGTTTGCTCCCCACGCTTTCGCGCCTCAGTGTCAGTTACAGACCAGATAGTCGCCTTCGCCACTGGTGTTCCTCCAAATCTCTACGCATTTCACCGCTACACTTGGAATTCCACTATCCTCTTCTGCACTCAAGTCTCCCAGTTTCCAATGACCCTCCACGGTTGAGCCGTGGGCTTTCACATCAGACTTAAGAAACCACCTGCGCGCGCTTTACGCCCAATAATTCCGGACAACGCTTGCCACCTACGTATTACCGCGGCTGCTGGCACGTAGTTAGCCGTGGCTTTCTAATAAGGTACCGTCAAGGTACAGCCAGTTACTACTGTACTTGTTCTTCCCTTACAACAGAGTTTTACGAACCGAAATCCTTCTTCACTCACGCGGCGTTGCTCCATCAGGCTTTCGCCCATTGTGGAAGATTCCCTACTGCTGCCTCCCGTAGGAGTCTGGGCCGTGTCTCAGTCCCAGTGTGGCCGATCACCCTCTCAGGTCGGCTACGCATCGTCGCCTTGGTGAGCCGTTACCTCACCAACTAGCTAATGCGCCGCGGGCCCATCCTATAGCGACAGCCGAAACCGTCTTTCAGTATTTCACCATGAGGTGAAACAGATTATTCGGTATTAGCCCCGGTTTCCCGGAGTTATCCCAAACTATAGGGTAGGTTGCCCACGTGTTACTCACCCGTCCGCCGCTAACGTCGAAGGAGCAAGCTCCTTCTCTGTTCGCTCGACTTGCATGTATTAGGCACGCCGCCAGCGTTCGTCCTGAGCCAGGATCAAACTCTCCATAAAAGAAATTTGAATAGCTCAAATTGTTTTGCTGGCATCATTTTGATGTCCAAAATTTTGTTTTGTTCACTAACCGAAGTTAGTTACTGAAAACTTTATTGATTACGTTTTGCTTGTTCAGTTTTCAAGGTTCATGTTCATTATTTCACTGTCACCTCTTGGCGACTCATTTATAATATCAAGATTCTAAAACTATGTCAACACTTTCTCCGAAAATATTTAAATGCAATATAATTAAATGCGTTTAAACACCATCATAGCAAATAAGACTACTACCTAATGGATTAATATTGTCTGTTATTTTATAGAAATATACTATCCAGACACTTAGTAAAGAAGATGCAAACTATACTCAACATGGACACATACTTTACTAATGGCATTAAGGGTCAAAAAATGGCAAGCCATAATATATGGTTTGCCCTAATACTTTTTAAAGACTTGTTATAATTCGTGAAATATAAAAACTACGATTTTTTCCTAAATCAAAAATTTCTCCTGAATGGATTAATTTAATGAGTGGACGTGTTGGTGCAAATTTATTTACAAACATTACTTCACCACGTTCCAAATTAGACAGTTCAACAATTGTACCTATAGGAAGATCTGCAACAATATCGATTAAAGCACGTACTACTTTAATATCGAACTTCCCAAACTCAGATTCATTAATCATTTCTATAACTTTAAATGAAGATTGTTTTGATCTATATACTCGTTCACATGTCATAGCATGAAAGACATCTGCCACAGCTATAATTTGAGCAAAAATTGAGATATTAGCGATCTTTTCACCTTTCGGATAGCCGCTTCCATTTAAACGTTCATGGTGTTGGAAAATTGCCTCTTTCATTGTCTCCTTTAAAATCGTTAAATCTTTTACCATATTATAGCTATAAATTGGATGTTTATAAATTTCATCATACTCTTGCTCTGTTAAAGGTGTCTTCTTATCTCTAATACGTGGGTGTACTTTAGCCATACCACAATCAGCTAATAAACCACCTATTGCAACTTGAATGGTAATCCCTCTATCATAACCAAGCTTTTGAGCAATCACTGCGGAAATCAAACCAGTTGCAACACAATGGTGATACAAGTAGTCTTTCGCATTAGAATACTCATTTAAATCGAATATAATTGTACGATCATCTAGGACCATCTCTACTAGAGGTAAAATAATTGTCCTTGCCTTGGCAATATCTACTTTTGCTCCGGCTTCCCAATTTTTAAATTCTTTTTTGAATTGTTCAACAGAATTATTATAGACTTTTCTAAAAGTCGGTATTTCTTCTATCACAACCTCAACATCATTTTCTTTCTTCTCTACTCGAGTATCGTTTTCATTTTTATAAACGGGGACGTTGAAAATATTAAACGCATGAAATACTTGCAAATGTACGTAGGAAATCATCGTATCTTTAAAAATGATTGGATACTGTGTATTAGCAAAAATATCTTCAGAAATTACTTTACCAACGCCTAACTCTGAAATCGGAACATATATAGTTTCCACGAAATGAACACCTCTCCACTGTTTCTTGCTTCAAATAAGGTATCTTCATTTTATCATGGAATTCTAAATAATTACTTATTTTTCATTATTTACGTAAAAAAAACCGATGAACGACATGTAATTCTGTCGTCATCGGTTGAAATTATTCCTCTATTTCATCTTCTTCGTCTTCTGGAGACTCTTCAGCTTTTTCAACTTTAGCTACAGTCGCAACTAATTCGTCGTCTCCTAATCGAATTAAACGAACTCCTTGTGTACTACGTCCAATTAATGAAATATCATTGATATCCATACGGATCAACATACCGTTGATTGTAATAAGCATGAGATCTTCAGAACCATCAACTGTTTTCACAGCTACCATAGGTCCATTTTTATCTGTAATCTGGATGGTTTTCAGACCTACACCACCGCGACTTTGTAAACGATATTCATCTTCAGAAGTACGTTTACCGTAACCTTTTTCAGTAACTACTAAAATTTCTTGCCCTGGTTCAACAATCTCCATGCCTACTACTTCGTCACCATCACGTAGCTTAATGCCTCGCACTCCACCAGCTGTACGACCCATAGAACGAATGTCATCTTCTTGGAAACGAACGAGCATACCATCGCGTGTACCAATAATCACTTGCTTATCTCCATCTGTTAGACGTACAGAAATAAGATCATCATCTTCTCGTAAGCTAATAGCTATTAAACCATTTGTTCGAATGTTAGCAAATTGTGAGACAGGTGTACGTTTCGTAATACCTGTTTTCGTCGTAAAGATAAAGTAAGCATCTTCATCAAACGATCCAACGCGAATCATGGCTGTTACTTTTTCACCTTTATCTATGTTGAGTAGGTTTACAATTGGTAATCCTTTAGCGGTACGACCGAACTCTGGAATTTCATATCCTTTTGCTCTAAATACTTTACCTTTGGTCGTAAAGAATAAAATTGTATCATGGGTAGAGGTATTCATTAGATGCTCTACAAAATCATCTTCGTTTGTCCCCATTCCTTGTACACCACGACCACCACGCTTTTGACTACGATATGTATTCGCAGCTAAACGCTTGATATAGCCATTATGTGTTAAAGTAACAACTGAGTTTTCAACAGGAATTAAATCCTCATCCTCAATCATTTCTAGACCACCAGATGTAATCTCAGTACGGCGTATATCATTAAAACGTTCTTTCACCTCTAAAATTTCAGTACGAATAATATCCACAATTTTTTCTTCATCCGCTAAAATTGCTTTTAAATCCGCAATAAGAATTTGAAGCTCTTGGTATTCTGCTTCAATTTTTTCACGTTCTAATCCACTTAAGCGAACTAAACGCATATCTAAAATAGCTTGAGCCTGGCGCTCTGATAAGCTAAAACGCTCCATTAATTGCGGCTTTGCTTCTTCGCCGCTACGCGAACCACGAATGATGGAAATTATTTCATCAATATGATCGAGTGCAATTCGTAAGCCTTCTAAAATATGAGCACGATCTTCAGCCTTTCGAAGTTCGAATTCTGTACGACGACGAATAATTACCTTTTGGTGCTCTAAATAATGGTAAAGCATTTCTTTTAAGCCCAATACTTTTGGTTGACCATTTACTAATGACAGCATATTGATACCAAAGCTTGATTGCATAGCTGTTTGTTTATATAAATTATTTAAAACTACATTAGCGTTGGCATCTTTACGAACTTCAATGACTACTCGCATACCGCGACGGTCAGATTCATCACGTAAATTTGTAATACCATCTATTTTTTTATCACGTACAAGCTCTGCAATTTTTTCAATAAGCTTAGCCTTATTCACTTGGTAAGGTAATTCATGAATAAGAATGGTCTCCTTACCATTTGACTTTTGCTCAATTTCCACCTTCGCGCGAATAATGATGGAACCACGTCCAGTTTCATAAGCTCTGCGAATACCACTACGCCCTAAAATCAATCCTCCAGTAGGGAAATCAGGACCTGGAATAATATCCATTAACTCCTCAGTAGTAATGGCTGGATTTTCAGAAAGTGCTATAACAGCATCAATTGTTTCTCCTAACTGGTGAGGAGGAATATTCGTTGCCATACCAACGGCAATTCCCGCAGCACCGTTCACTAAAAGGTTTGGATAGCGACTTGGTAAAACAATTGGTTCTTTTTCTGATCCATCATAGTTATCAGTGTAGTCAATTGTATCTTTATTGATATCACGAAGCATTTCCATAGCTATTTTAGACATACGTGATTCTGTATAACGCATGGCTGCTGCTCCATCACCATCAACAGAGCCAAAGTTTCCGTGACCATCAACAAGCATATAACGATAACTAAAATCTTGCGCCATACGTACCATTGCATCATAAATGGATGAGTCACCATGTGGATGGTACTTACCCATTACATCCCCAACAATACGTGCTGATTTTTTGTAAGCTTTATCTGCGGTGTTACCTAATTCCTGCATCCCATATAAAATACGACGATGAACTGGTTTTAATCCATCACGTACATCAGGTAATGCACGCGATACAATTACACTCATTGCATAATCAAGAAAGGATGTTTCAATTTCTTCTGTGATATTAACTCCTTTAACACCGGAGCGTTCTTGTTCTGACAAAGTGTAGACCTCCTCTCAAGAAAAATTAGATATCTAAATTAGCGTATACGGCATTTTCCTCGATAAATTGACGACGAGGTTCAACTTCATCGCCCATTAAACGCTCAAATGCTTGGTTAGCTTTAATTGCATCATCTAATTCTACTTGTAATAATGTGCGGTACTCTGGATCCATTGTTGTTTCCCAAAGTTGCTCAGCGTTCATTTCACCAAGACCTTTATAACGCTGCACATTTGGTTTTGGCATTTTTGGTAGTCGTTCTATAATTTCTTTTAATGTTTCTTCATCGTAGCAGTACTCAATATGCTTACCTTGTTTCACTTGATAAAGTGGTGGCTGTGCAATATAAATATAGCCTGCTTCTATAAGTGGTCGAAGGAAACGGAAGAAGAATGTTAAAAGTAATGTACGAATATGTGCTCCATCGACATCGGCATCTGTCATGATAATGATTTTATGATAACGAGCTTTTTCTAAATTAAACTCTTCACCAATACCTGTGCCGAATGCTGTAATCATTGCACGAATTTCCGCATTCGATAAAATTTTATCTAGTCGGGCTTTCTCAACGTTAAGAATCTTACCACGTAAAGGCAAAATCGCTTGGAAGTGACGGTCACGTCCAGATTTAGCCGAACCGCCGGCTGAATCACCCTCAACAATATATATTTCACAATCAGCGGGGATAGTAGAAGAACAGTCAGCTAATTTACCCGGTAAGCTTGATACTTCAAGTGCATTTTTACGACGAGTAAATTCACGTGCCTTTTTCGCAGCTACACGTGCACGGGCAGCCATTAAACCTTTTTCTACAACCTTACGAGCAACAGTTGGATTTTCTAACATAAAACGTTCAAAGCCATCTGAGAATAATGAATTAGTAATTTGACTTACTTCTGAATTCCCTAGCTTTGTTTTCGTTTGTCCTTCAAATTGTGGATCTGGATGTTTAACAGAAACAATAGCTGTTAACCCTTCACGTACATCCTCGCCTGTAAGATTGGCATCAGATTCTTTAAGCAATCCATTTTTTCGAGCATAGTCGTTAATAACACGTGTAAGTGCTGTTTTAAAACCAGACTCATGTGTACCGCCTTCATACGTATTAATATTATTAGCAAATGAAAAAATATTAGAGGAGAATCCAGCATTGTATTGCATAGCAATTTCCACTGAGATGCCATCCTTCTCTCCAAGAACATCAATTGGATCATGGATTGGCTCTTTAGATTGGTTTAAATGCTCAACATAAGATCGAATACCACCTTCATAGTGATATGTAGTTGAACGAACCTCTTCTTCTCGTTCATCAGCAATCGTAATCTTAATACCACGATTTAAATAAGCCAATTCTCTAATACGATGAGCTAAAATATCATATTCATAAACAGTCGTTTCTTTAAAAATTTCTGGATCAGCTTTAAATCGCGTTGTTGTACCATTGTGGTTTGTTTCACCGATCACCATTAATTCTTGAACAGTTTTCCCACGTTCAAACTTAATTTCATGAATATGACCTTCACGATGAACCTGAACAATTGTTTCAACAGAAAGTGCATTCACCACTGATGCCCCAACTCCATGAAGACCACCAGAAACTTTATAGCCTCCACCGCCAAATTTACCACCAGCATGTAAAACCGTCATAATAACTTCAACAGCTGGCTTACCCATTTTTTCTTGAATGCTAACTGGAATACCTCGACCGTTATCTTCTACGCGAATCCAGTTCTCTTTTTCAATTGTTACTTGTATATCTGTACAAAATCCTGCAAGAGCTTCATCGATACTATTATCAACAATTTCCCATACTAAATGGTGAAGCCCTTTAGAACTTGTTGAACCGATATACATCCCTGGTCTTTTACGTACTGCCTCTAAACCTTCTAGTACCTGTATCTGATCGGCTTCATAAGCTTGGTTTTGTAAACCTTCGTTCTCTATAGCCACGGCTTTCATCTACTCCTTCATAACATCATTGTGTGTAAATGAATGAACAGTCAACCGAGCTGACTATTACCATTCTTTTGTAATCTAAAAAACTACCCTGGCTAACTTTTTTCAATCGCACCTTGTTTCACGTGGAACAGTTGAGCCTGTTCCATCGTTTCATGATGAATTCCATCCACACTTGTAGTTGTTACAAAGGTTTGGACTTCACCTTGAATGGTATTTAATAAATGCGATTGACGATAATCATCGAGTTCCGACAAAACATCATCTAAAAGTAGTATGGGTGTTTCTTTTGTTTCTTGTTTAATTAATTCAATTTCAGCAAGCTTTAAAGACAATGCAGTTGTACGTTGTTGTCCTTGAGAGCCATAAGTTTGAACATCATAGCCATTTACTAAAAACTGCAAATCATCACGGTGTGGGCCAACAAGTGTCACACCCCTGTCAAATTCACGTTCTCTCGCTTCAATCAATTTTTGATGTAAAGTATTTTCAATTTCACTGGTAGAGTGTTCTTTTTCAATACCAGCTACCGTACGATATTTTATAACCAGTGTTTCCTTACCTTGTGATATGCCTGCGTGTATAGGTTCAGCCCACTCCTGCAATAAATCCATAAATTGAAATCTTTTACGAATAATTTGGGTAGCTGCATGAATATATTGTTCATTGTAGACCTCATACATCACATCATTTGACATGGACTTGCCTTGATTCATCTTTAAGAAATGGTTACGTTGTTTTAAAACTTTTTGAAAGGTCAATAAATCATGTAAATAGACAGGCGAAATTTGCCCAATCTCCATATCAATAAAACGTCGGCGTATTTGAGGACTCCCCTTTACAACGTTCAAGTCTTCTGGCGCAAACATAACAACGTTCATTTGACCAATATAATGACTGAGGCGACTTTGCTCTATATGATTTATCTTGCCCTTTTTACCTTTCTTTGTAATCGTAAGTTCGATTGGTAAAATACCATGCCTTTTTTTAACGGCCCCTTCTATTTTACCATAGTCTGAATCCCAACGTATCAATTCTTTATCGTTCGTTGTTCGATGGGATTTAGCCATTGCTAAAACATAGATGGACTCCATAACATTTGTTTTTCCTTGAGCATTTTCACCAATAAAAACATTAATTTTTGGAGAAAAGTTTAAAGCTAAGGCATCATAGTTACGATAATTTGTAAGTTTTATTTGCTCAATATACATAATTTATTGTCCAGCTGGTCCTACGATTTGGAAGCGACCACATCCTGGAATATTTATAACGTCTCCGTCACGTAATTTTCGACCTCGACGATCGTCTACTTCTCCATTTACATATACAGCATTTTCTTGTAAAAACCACTTGGCCATGCCACCTGAACTAATGGCATCAGTGATTTTTAAAAGCTGCCCTAACGTGATGAACTCCTCATCAATTTTAATGTCCTGCATAGTGTGTTTCCCTCCGAATACAGACTGTCTATCTCTCTATCATACCTAAAATTACGCCATAAGTAAAAAAAGATAGTCACAATAGCGACTATCTTAGCAGTTATGAAATTCTTAATAAGTTCGTACAGGTAAAATCAATTGTAAAATAGCATCATCGTGAACGGAGCGTAAAATAAATGGTCTCATCGCTCCTGTAAATTGAATAACTACATCTTGGCCATCAATTGCTTTTAAAGCTTCCATCATATATTTTGCACTGAAGGAAATTTTCAAGCTTTCTCCTTCTAATGATTCAACAGGAATTTCTTCTTGCACTTTACCGATCTCAGGAGAATTAGAAGAAACTTCAACTGCTTGGTTATCTAATATTTCAAAACGTACAACATTGTTACGATCTCCTCGTGCAACAAGTGACGCACGATCGATAGCTTGTAATAAAGCTTTACCGTTAATCGTTACATTTGTTTGATATTCTTCAGGGATTAAACGCGTTGTATCTGGGTAATTGCCTTCCAGTAAACGAGAGAAGAATAATACATCACCAGTTTTAAATAATACTTGCTGGCTTGTAATAACAATTTGCACTAGATTTGTTGAATCTTCTAGTACTTTATTTAATTCATTTAAACTTTTCCCTGGAATAACTACGCTATGTTCAACTTCTGGCAAATTTTCCAATTGCACTTTACGTCTTGCTAATCGATGACTATCTGTTGCAACACAGATTAAAGTTTCGTTTTTGATCTGCCAGTTTACACCTGTCAACACTGGTCTACTTTCAGAAGTGGCAACAGCAAATACTGTTTCACGGATAATTGTTTTTAAAAGATCAGCGGGAATAGTAAATTTTTGATCTTCCGTTAATTCTGGTAATAATGGGTACTCTGCTGCATCAGAGCCAATTAGATGGAACTCAGATTTACCTGAACGAATATGCGTTTGGAAACCTGGTGTTACTTGGATTTCAACATCGTTTGTTGGTAATTTACGTACAATTTCATTAAACATACGTGCTTGTACAACAATAGATCCTGTTTCAGTAATGTGAATAATTTGTTGTCCATCTTCCTCTACTGGAATAAATGTTTGAATTGTAATATCAGCATCACTACCTGTTAAGCGGATACCTTCCTCTGTTACATCAATTTTAATCCCCGTTAAAATCGGAATAGTTGTTTTTGAACTTACTGCTTTCATGACATCATTTAAACCCTCTAATAAACGGTCACGTAAAATATCAAATTTCATTCTATTTCCCTCACATATTTATATTATTTATTTATATAAAATAAAAAGATATAGTAATAGGCCCTGTGGATTTGTGGATAAGTGTATTTTTATGAATAAAATCAGTCTATCCACATGTAGATAGACTGTGTATAAGTTTGTGTTTAAATAGTTGGTTTGTCCACAGTAATTACTTACCTAACATACTACGAATTTGTTTAACATCTTGTTGTAGTTGAACGTCATCTTTCAACATAGAAGATATTTTTTCGTGTGCATGGATGACAGTCGTATGATCACGACCACCAAATTCTTCGCCAATTTTCGGCAGCGAAAAATCTGTTAATTCGCGTGATAAATACATAGCGATTTGACGTGGGAAAGCAATTAATTTTGTACGTTTTTTGGCAGAGAAATCTTCTAAACGTATATTAAAATGTTCCCCTACTGCATTTTGAATATCTAGTATTGTCACTGCTCGCGGCTTTGAATTTGGGATTATATCTTTTAATGCCTCAGCTGCTAATGTTGCCGTAATATCTTTGTTCACCAGTGAAGAATAGGCGACGACGCGAATAAGCGCACCTTCAAGCTCCCTAATATTGGAGTCAATCTGGTTCGCAATATAAAGCATTACTTCATTTGGTACCTCTAGACCATCTGCTTTTGCTTTTTTGCGCAAGATAGCTATACGAGTTTCCAAATCAGGCGGCGCAATATCAGTTATTAACCCCCACTCAAAGCGTGAACGTAGACGATCTTCCAATGTTGGAATTTCCTTAGGAGGACGGTCACTGGATATAACAATTTGTTTTGATTCTTCATGTAAAGTATTAAAAGTGTGGAAAAATTCTTCTTGAGTTGATTCTTTTCCAGCAAGGAATTGAATATCATCAATTAGCAGTACATCCACGTTGCGGTACTTATTGCGAAAATCAAGTGCTTTGTTATCACGAATAGAGTTAATAAATTCATTTGTAAATTTCTCGGATGATAAGTAGACTACTTTTGCATTTGGATTATGTTCTAAAACATAATGGCCAATCGCATGCATTAAGTGTGTTTTACCTAGCCCAACTCCCCCATAAATAAAGAAAGGATTATATGCCTTTGCAGGGGCTTCAGCGACAGCTAACGAGGCAGCGTGTGCAAAGCGGTTACCAGAGCCAATAACAAACGTATCAAAAGTATATTTCGGATTTAACATACCTGGTGAAATATCATGGTGATCGTTATTTTTCGCTTGGATAATCGGCGCCGGCAAATCGAAATCGTCCGAATCCTGGTTTTTTTGAACAACAAATTTAATAAGCAAGTCTTCGCCTGTAAGCTCCGTTAATATACCTGTAATCAAATGAATATAATGATTCTCAAGCCAGTCTCGAGCAAACGAATTAGGCGCAGCTATTGTCACAGTGGAACCACTACCATTATAAGATAGTAGTTTTGTAGACTTTAGCCACGTTTCGAAGCTTGGTTTAGAAATTTTTTGTTCAACTTGAGCCAGGACATTATTCCATAGTTCTTCTAAATGTTCCAA